>JAQUQN010000092.1 GCA_028716065.1 Candidatus Omnitrophota bacterium | reverse complement strand
TGTGGAATAACCTTAACTTTACGAGGGACTGCATAGATTCGATAGTCAGGAATACGAAAGGCGTCGATTGCAGGCTCATCATAATAGATAACGCCAGCGGTGAAGAGACGAAGAACTATCTGGAGGGGCTCAAGGGCCTTACCGAACCGAAAGTCCTTCTTGTAAGGAATAATAATAATCTTGGGTTTATCAAGGCCGTCAATCAGGGCATGAGATTATCCGAAGCGCCTTACGTCTGCCTGATAAATAACGATACGCTTGCGGCAGAGGGATGGCTGAGTGAAATGATAACTGTGGCCGAAGGCTCTCCCGATATAGGCCTTGTTAATCCCTCAAGCAATACCCTGGGGCAAAGGCCCGTAAAAGATGAATCCGTGGATTCGTACGCGGCAGCCCTTAAAAAGGAATCCGGGAAATGGGAAGAGATCGGCTCGGCGATAGGTTTCTGTATCCTGATAAAGAGAGAGGTCATTGATAAGATAGGCGTATTTGACGAAATATACGGGATGGGGAACTTCGAGGACACCGACTATTCCAGGCGCGCGATAAAAGAGGGGTATATATGCGTGAGGGCCTGCGCCTCATACGTGCACCACAGGGAAGGGGCCTCGTTCGTCAGGGGCAGGAAATTTGATGAGAATTTTGAGAGAAACCGGCAGATCTATGAATTCAGATGGGGGAAGCGCAGATGGATAGCCTATATCCTCGAACCGATAGATGAATACACATTGGCGAGGTTCGACAGGGACGCCATCAGATCGGCCAGGACAGGATATTGGGTATGGTCCTTTTCGAAAGGCCGCCTGGACCTGCCGCGCCATTCCAATATAATACAGGCCGTCTTCGATAAAAATTTTTATATCAAGACCCTCTTCAAGATCCTGTTTAAAAAGAAGAAATTCGGCGAGATATATGTTACGGACCAGAGGTTGGAAAAGATATTGGAGAGGCTCTCTTTTATTCACAAGGCAAAAGTTTACTATTACTAAAACCCTTCGGCTTCAAGAGTTCATCTTGGTAAAAAGGGAAGGATGAAAGGAATATAACTGATGGAAAAGGTACCCGTTTCGGTCGTTATCATCGCGAAAAATGAGGAAAATAATATCGAGGATTGCCTGAAGAGCGTGTTGTGGGCGGACGAGATAATCGTCCTCGACGACCACAGTTCTGACAGGACGGTGGAACTGGCAAAAAAATATACCGATAAGGTATTTTCCAGAAAGATGGATGTGGAAGGCACCCACAGGAACTACGCATACAGCCTTGCCGCGAATAAATGGGTCTTGAGCATCGATGCGGATGAAAGGGTGAGCCCGGAACTTGCGGACGAACTCCGGCGCCTCTTTAAAAATGCCATCAATGATATCGTCTTCGCAATACCGATAAAGACATTCCTCGGCGATAAGTGGATAAGGTATGGCGGATGGTATCCGGCGAGTAAAGTGAGGCTTCTGGATAAGGAGACCGTAAGATACGAAGAGAAGGGTGTCCATCCGAGGATAATATACCATGGCACCTGCGGCCACCTTAAAGGCGATATAATACATTATTCCTACAGAAACTTTCACGACTTCTTTCAAAGCCTCAATAACCAGACTACGGCGGAAGCGAAGAAATGGTTTGAAGAAAAGAGAAAAATAGGCGCCCTGAAGGCGTTTAGAAAGTTTACATCGCGGTTTTTAAGGTATTATATTGTGGAACAGGGGTTCAGGGACGGCCTGATAGGATTCATGGCCGCGTGGGGCGGAGGTTTCTATCAGATCATGACGTATGTGAAATACTGGGAGATGCAACAGGTCCAGAACGAGAAAGAAGGGAAGGCTTGATGGCAGCGATATTATCCGTTGTGATGCCGGTCTATAATGAAAAGAATACGGTTATGAAGATAATCGAAAAGGTCCTGAAGCTTGATATGGTGAAAGAGATCATAGTTGTCGATGACTGTTCGGTTGACGGCACGAGAGAGCTATTGAAGGATATGAAACACGACGGCAGGGTAAAGCTCTTGTTCCACGATAAGAACATGGGGAAGGGCGCGGCGTTGCGGACGGGCTTCAAGAGGATATCCGGGGATGCCGCGGTCATACAGGATGCGGACCTCGAGTACGACCCGAATGAGTTCGTCGAGATGATCAAGCCCATCAATGACGGCGCGGCGGATGTCGTGTACGGATCGAGGCTTTCGGGCGGCAAGCCGCAGAGGGTGCATCTCTTCTGGCACAGGATGGGGAACGATTTCCTGACATTCCTGACCAACCTTCTTTACAATACCACGCTGTCGGACATGGAAACGTGTTATAAGATGTTCAGGAAGAGCGTCATAGATAAAATAACCATCAGGTCCAACGACTTTTCGGTAGAGCCGGAACTGACGGCCAAGATCCTCAAGGACAAAAATCTGAGGATATTTGAAATGCCGATATCATATTACGGAAGAAATTATGCCGAAGGCAAGAAGATCAACTGGGTCCACGGATTTGGGGCGCTCTGGGCATTGTTGAAATACAGGTTTGTCGATTAGGGATAAAAAAGATGAAGAAGAATATTGTGGCAAGGGCGGCCCTGGCCGTATGGATAGTCTTCTGGGTCCTGTTTTTAGTAAGGCCGCTCTTTAAGAAAGGCCTCCTGGGAGAGTACGCCGCTCTTTCTGTCCTATCCGGCGAGGAGAGGAGGGGCAGGGTCACCGGCGAGGAGCTTTATGGGTTCATAAAGTTCTGCCGGGCAGCGCTGCCGGAATATTCAACGTATAAGATCGTCGGATTGGAGCATGATTCTCTCGAGCACAGGCGCCTCCGTTACTATCTATATCCCGACGCGGAAAAGGAGGATCCCGAATTCATCCTTGTCTATAAAACGGGGGATTTTAAGAGCGATGGATACCGGGTATTCAAGACGCTCGATGCCGAAAAGTATATATTGAGGCTTTCAAAAAAATAACGCGGGGGAGACGGTAGATGCTGGATTTGCTGGTAATCCTGGTATGGCTGGCATGCGTGCTCATTGTCGGCTGGAGCGCATTGTCTTTCACATTCAAAAAAGGCCCGTCCTCTCCGGGTGAAAGGATGGCGCTGTCGTATGGAGCGGGGATAGGCCTTATCACCATAGAGATGGCGCTCCTCTCTTTCTTTAATATCAAATTCAATATCTTTTCCATCATGATATGGTGGGTTCCGCTCGTTGCCTGGGCATTGTTGTCCGATTACAGGGAGAAGAGGTTCATATTTTCGCCGGCCGGCGCAAAAAAACAGAAACCCTTTTCGCTGGCGGAGAAATTCTTCATATTCGGCATATCCTTCGAGGCCGTCTATGCCTTTTTCAGGGCGTTGATAAAACCGATGGAGGCTTACGACGCCATAGCGATATATGCACTTAAGGCAAAGATATTTTATTTTGCCAAGGCCGTGCCGCATGGCTTCGCCGCTTCGTTTAAAGATATCGTGCCGCATGTAGAATACCCGCTCCTTCTACCGCTGTCGGAAACTTTCTTTTATATATTTTCAGGTTCGGTAAACGATCTTGCGGTGAAGATAATGTTCCCGTTATATTACCTGGCCCTCTTATCGGTATTCTATTTTTTGTCAAGGAGGTTCCTGGAAAGGAAGGCGTCGCTATTTTTTACATTTCTCTTCGCGACGATACCTCAGATTACGGATTTCGCGACTAACGGTTATGCCGATCTGCCGCTCGCCTTCTATTGTTCGACGAGTTTCTTCTACCTGTATCTGTGGCTGAGGCAAAAGGAAAGGTCTTTCTTGGTCATCTCCTTCATCTGCTCTCTCTTTGCCCTCTGGACGAAGACGGAGGGACTCGTCTTCGCTCTCATAAATGCGGCTGTAGCCGTTATATGCATGATGAAGCAGAAACAGATCCGTCCGGTGGGGCTTATCTATGCGCTTCTCTCGGTCCTTGCGGTTGCCGCATATCTTCTGATAGTGCATTCGATCGGCCTCGCCGTAAATGAGGATTTCGCTCTTTCCCAGGCCTCTCCGGCATCAAGGATATTGACAGGCATAAAAAGGATACCGGCTATACTCTATGAATATCAGATACAATTCTTCGGGCCCAAGAAATGGAATATCATATGGGTGCTTTTCATAGCCGGATTCATCGCGAAGTTCAGAAAGTCGTTCTCAAAAGATATCCTGCCCGCGACCCTGGCCATAGCCTTCGTATTCGCCGGATACACGGCAATCTATATGCTGTCGGCCGCTCCTCAGGGCTTCGGGTGGCACTTGAGCACGTCGGGCAGCAGGCTCTTCATACATTTTTTGCCGATAACCGTATTCTGGCTCGTCCTGATCTTTAAGGAGTCAAAACTGGAGATATGATAACCTGTCCTGTTTGCGGGTCCGGGGAATGGATACGGCGCTATGCCATAGGCAGCTGGAGCGTGATGGAGTGCGCGGCATGCGGCTTTGCCAGGATAGATCCAATGCCGGATAGCGCCAGCAGGCCGGACTGTTATTCCGAAGAGAAAGTTGTAGAAAGAAATATTAAACGGAAAAATTTTCTTCAGAGGCTTTCAAGGTCCCTGAAGCATCTTTACGGGAAGATATTCCGGCGTGATAAGAGCGGCATATTCTATGAGAAGCTTTGCAAGCATCTGGCAGAGCGCGCCAGGATCCTCGATGTGGGGTGCGGCGACGGCAGTTTTCTGAGGAGGGCGAAGGATAATTTTGAATGCTCGGGCATAGAGATCTCCGGCTATCTCGCGGGCCTGGCGGCCGGCCAGCGCGATATCAAGATTTTCAACGGAGACTTTCAGCTATTTGATTTCAAAGGTAACAGATATGACGGCATTACGCTGATATCTATCCTGGAGCATATGAGCGAGCCCCTGCAGGCCGTAAAAAAATGCTTCGAGCTTTTAAACGGCGGCGGCCTTCTGTTGATCAAGACGGTAAACTATGATTGCCTGAACAGGAAATTCAGGGGAGGAAGGTGGGTTGGATTTCGTCCTCCGGACCA
>JAQUQN010000091.1 GCA_028716065.1 Candidatus Omnitrophota bacterium | reverse complement strand
GGCTATGAAGAAAATATCTTTGGTGCGCCTTAATCCAAATCATAAGGGTAAAGTTTCGGAAATCCTTGGAGGAGCACATTTACAAAATAGGCTTATGAGCATGGGGCTCTATGTCGGCAAGGAAATTACCAAACTCAGTTATGTCGGTCTGAGAGGCCCCGTTGTGATAAAAGTAGGGCGAAGCGTTCTTGCTTTAGGGCACGGCATGGCAATAAAGATCATCGTAGAGACGGAATGGTAAAGAAGATATATCTTATAGGTAATCCTAATGTTGGTAAGAGCGTGGTATTTTCCCGCCTTACGGGTGTGCGCGTAATATCGTCCAATTATCCCGGCACAACCGTAGAATTCATAAAAGGTTATCTGAGTCTGGGAGATGAAAAGATCGAAGTTGTGGACCTGCCGGGGACATACTCCTTGGAGCCGAGTTCTAGCGCCGAAAAAGTTGCCCTATCCTTATTAAATGAATATCCTAAAAATGAAATAGTGGTTATAAATATACTCGACTCGACCAATCTGGAGAGGAACTTACTCTTAACCTTGCAGTTGATCGAGGAGGGATTTCCGACGATTGCGTGTCTGAACATGTGCGACGATGCCGCTCACAAGGGAGTCCATCTTGATACTAAGAAATTGGAAGAGACCCTTCATATCCCGGTGATCCCGACCTGCGCGGTAACAGGGGCAGGTATAAAATTTTTAATCGAAAGGATTAACGAAGCCGCTCCTGTTTTAAGGGGCAGACTTAGTCATGAAGAGCGGTGGAAAGAGATCGGCCGCATCGTAGAAGAGGTCCAGCATCTCGAACACCGCCATCACAGTTTAAGAGAGATTTTAGAAGACGCCTCAGTGCGGCCAGCGACAGGTTTTATTATGGCGGCAGGGGTTATATATGTCTCGTTCAAGATAGTACGGTTCATAGGCGAATTTATCATCACCAGGATAACGGACCCTTTCTTTTACGGGACGATCCAGCCTTTATTGGAAAGATTGACGCTTCACTGGCAGGAAAAAAGTTTTTTGTTTCATCTATTAATCGGAGATCTAGTCAGCGGAAAGATCGATTTCAAACAGTCGCTCGGTGTGTTGACTACGGCCCCTTATATCGAATTCGGCATGGTCCTGCCGTATGTCATATCATTTTATTTTGTTCTCAGCCTTTTAGAGGATATAGGATATTTACCGCGCCTGGCGATATTATTGGACAACCTGTTACACCGTCTGGGCCTGCATGGTTACGCTATCATACCGGTACTTTTAGGTTTTGGTTGTAACGTCCCCGGCATATTATCGACGCGTGTCCTGGAGTCAAAACGTGAAAGGTTCATCGCCTCGACCATCATCTCTATCGGCGTGCCATGCGTTCCCTTGCAGGCGATGATAGTAGGGCTATTGGGCGCCTTCGGCGGGTTTTATGTGGGCGGGGTGTACCTGGTATTATTCTGCATAATTCTGGTGTTGGGCTTGATCTTAAACCGGGTACTGCCCGGATACAGCCCCGAATTCCTGTTAGAAATTCCTCCTTACAGATTTCCGCCTTTAGCGATGCTGGTAAGGAAATTATATTTTCGAGTTAAAGGTTTTTTATTCGAGGCGGCACCGATCGTTTTAATAGGAGTCCTGGTCATTAATATTCTTTTATACCTCAAACTGTTTGATATTATGACGGGGATATTCGCGCCGGTCATCCATGGATTATTTGGTTTGCCGAAGGGAGCGGTAGTAGCCCTCGCTATCGGTTTTTTAAGAAAAGATGTCGCTGTCGGGATGCTGGCGCCTTTAGGGCTTTCGGCCAAACAGCTATTTATAGCGGTGACGTTATTGGCCATATCCTTCCCATGTGTTGCCACATTCATGGTCTTATGGAAAGAACTTGGCGTGAAAGATTTGATTAAATCGACTCTCATCATGATAACCGTCAGTATCATTGTGGGCACAGCACTCAATTTTGTGATATTGCGCTAAAACATTTTTTGGAGGTGCGCATATGGACCGAAAATTGGTTTTAAGGATCCAGAGAGGCGAGTTGACCGAGCATGTAATATACAGGAAACTTGCCGGAATCGTAAAAAATAGGGGACACAGGGAGTTATTAGAGAGGATTTCAGGCGATGAACTGGAACATTATAAGGTGTTTAAAAGTCTAACAGGCGAAGAAAGCTCTCCGGATAAATTCAGGATATTCTTGTATGTCTTCCTGGCGCGGTTTTTGGGGCTCAATTTCGGGCTAAAGCTCATGGAATCGGGAGAAGACCTGGCACAGGATATTTATAAGAACCTGATCAGCATATCCCCGAAAGTGGAATCGATAATACGCGACGAGGAAAAACACGAAAAAGAGCTCATCGGCCTCATAGATGAAGAAAGCATCAAATATGTGAGCTCGATGGTCCTCGGCCTCAATGATGCGCTGGTCGAGCTAACGGCGGCTCTGGCGGGATTTACCCTGGCATTGCAGAATGGGCGTCTCATAGGAGTAGTAGGGTTGATCACGGGGATAGCCGCATCCATGTCGATGGCTGCCTCAGAGTATTTATCCACTAAACAGGAAAAGACGGATAAAGATCCGCTCAAGGCGAGCGTCTATACCGGGATCGCGTATATATGCACCGTCATTCTACTGGTATTACCGTATTTTTTCTTTAAGAACATATTCCTCAGCCTGGGTTCGGTAGTCGCGATAGCGCTTTTAATCATATTTATCTTTACCTTTTATATTTCAGTCTCCAAAGGCCTTGATTTCAAGAAGAGATTCACGGAGATGGCGCTCTTGAGCCTGAGCATAGCCTTCGCGACCTTCTTCATAGGCCTTGCGATAAGAAAGATATTCGGAGTGGATATCTAACATATTTTACAGGTATCTGATTTCTTGCCACTATCCCCCCGCACGAGAAGATGCTTATTTTCCGTTGACATCCAGAATATAAATGCTATAATAGTTATGAACATATGTTCATAATAGGAGATGTCGATGAGGCCCAAAAAAACGAGATGGGTAAAATACCTGCCGGGTGAGAGGTGCTTTAAGCCGATGTGCAAGCCTTTAAATAAGGTAAAAGGCGTGTACCTTACGCTTGACGAATTCGAGGCAGTGAGATTGGCCGACCTTGAGGGTTTAGAACAAGTCGACGCGGCTAAAAGGCTTAAAATTTCCCGGCCGACATTTTCGAGAATAGTATCATCGGCCCGCAATAAGATTGCCGATGGTTTGGTCAATATAAAAGCTATCAGGATCGAGGGGGGCTGCTGCAAGGTGATAAGGAGGAAGTCGCCATGAAAGATCTGAAGAAATTTTACTGGCTTATAGGCATATTTATAGTGATGTATTTTCTGCCGTTGGGCAATCCTAAGATAACTAACGCCATCTTCGAGGCGTTTAAACTTCTTCAGTGGTATGTCATCAATCATACGCTGGCATGTGTCGTGCCAGCCATGTTTATCGCAGGCGCGATCTCGACCTTTCTCTCACAGGCATCGATTATGAGATATCTCGGGCCTGACGCGAACCGTTTTTCGGCATATACGGTCGCGTCGGTCTCCGGTATAATTCTCGCGGTCTGTTCCTGCAGCGTCCTTCCGATGTTCGCGGGTATCTATACTATGGGGGCGGGACTGGGACCGGCCAGCGCGTTTCTCTATTCAGGCCCTGCGATAAATGTCATGGCGGTATTCCTGTCCGCGAGGGTCCTTGGACTTGATCTGGGTCTTGCCAGGGCTCTGGGAGCGGTTATATTCGCTGCCGTCATAGGGCTTCTCATGGCCCTTATCTTCAGGCGCTCGGAACATGCCCGCACGAAGAAGGCGATGGAGCTTCCGCCGGCGCCGCCGCCTGTCCGGCCGCTCTGGAAGACGGCCCTCTTTTTCCTATGCATGGTCTTATTTCTTGTTTTCAGCGACTGGTATAATACCAATGATGTCGATATTACCTTTAAAGACGGTAAAACCATGAAGGCGAATATCCAATATGCCACGCAGGATTTTATCGAAGTGAAAGAATACGGACCTGAAGGAAAATTGGCTTTGGAGAGCGCGCGGCTCGACCGCAGAACCATAGTCAAGATCAGGTCCGAGGATAATTTTGTCATGAGGATCCACGCGATTAAATGGTATCTCGCGGGCCTTGTGGGTTTAGGTATACTTATCATGCTGCGGCTATGGTTCAATAAAAATGAGATCCGGCAGTGGCTTACCGCGACCTGGGATTTCGGAATGCTCATAATTCCGCTTCTATTCGGAGGCGTATTCATAACAGGATTTGTCGGAAGCCTCCTTCCCGAAAAGGCGGTCGCGGCATTCGTGGGAGGAAATAGCGTTTTCTCCAATTTCTTTGCCTCGCTTGTAGGCATGTTCTGGTACTTCGCTACGCTTACCGAGATACCGATCACGCAGATGTTGATGCGTCTCGGCATGGGAAAGGGGCCTGCCCTGGCGCTTCTTCTGGCGGGACCGGCGCTATCCGTTCCAAGCATACTGGTTATCAATAAAGTAATCGGATGGCGTAAGACTTTAGTCTTCTGCGCGCTCGTAGTAGGATTTTCGACTATAGTGGGGTATATTTTTGGATTGACCATGCATTAAGATGTTTTTTTGGAATTGAGCAGGAGGATCGTTTATGAAGATCGAAATTTTAGGAGGCGGCTGCCCAAAATGTAAGCAATTAACCGCAAACGCGGAAGCGGCAGCAAGGGAACTCAATATCAGCGCTGAGATCGTCAAGGTTACGGATATCGGGAAAATTACCGAATATGGCGTGATGATGACTCCGGCCCTGGCGGTTAACGGCGCCCTCGTGTCATCGGGCAAGATATTGAGTAAGGATGAAATAAAGAAGATTTTAATAAAATAGCAAGCCATTCAGGTAAAAATATTTCCCTTGACAGATAAATCCTTTGTGCTACAATTTTTGAATTCGTATTACTAAAGAAAGTAAGTTCATGGCGCGACTGGTAAGGTTCGGCGTATCGCTGGATG
>JAQUQN010000090.1 GCA_028716065.1 Candidatus Omnitrophota bacterium | reverse complement strand
TGATAACGTTAACCTTGAAGTAGCTCTCATCACTCCCATCGCCATGGAAAAGGAACTGAGGTTCGCCATACGTGAAGGCGGCCATACCGTGGGCGCCGGTGTAGTGACAGAGATATTAGAGTAGGAACTAATTAAATGGCACAACAACAGCAACAGAAGATAAGAATAAAACTGATGGCCTATGACCATAGGCTCCTGGATCTTTCCGCGCAGGAGATCGTCGAGACCGCCAAGAAGACCGGAGCCACGATAGTGGGACCCGTGCCGCTCCCTACCAACAGGGAGATATTCACGGTCTTAAGGTCTCCGCATGTCGACAAGAAATCCAGAGAGCAGTTCCAGATAAAGACGCATAAACGCCTGATGGATATCATAAACCCGACAGCCAAGACGATAGACGCCCTGAAGAAACTTGACCTTCCGGCGGGCGTATACGTGGAAATAAAGTAAGTGAGTTTTGAGTTAGGAGTTGTGAGCATGGTAGGGATATTGGGTAAGAAGATAGGGATGTCGCATATATTCGACGAGAATGGCAGGATAACTCCCGTCACTCTGATCGAGGTGGGACCGTGCCATGTCCTGCAGGTAAAGACCAAAGAGACCGACGGATACACGGCATTACAGCTAGGTTTCGGCACCAAGAGAGAGAAGCTCGTAAACTCGCCCGATGCCGGAAGATTTAAGAAGGCCGGCGTAAAGGCGGTAAGATTTGTAAAAGAATTAAGGATGAACGACGTGGCGAACTACAAGGCAGGTCAGAAGCTGGAGGCCGATATATTTGTTAAAGGGGATTTTGTGGACATAACCGGAACATCTATCGGCAGAGGATTCCAGGGTGGCGTCAAGAGGTGGGGCTGGGCAGGCGGCGACGCGGGACACGGTTCGATGTTCCACAGAAGGATAGGTTCCATACAGTCCGGCGCGAGGCTGAGCAGGGTCACCAAAGGGCATCACATGCCCGGCCACATGGGTTGCGATAATATAACTATACAGAATCTTGAGGTGCTCAAGGTCGATAAGGATAATAATCTTATAGCCGTCAAGGGCTCTATTCCGGGACATAAGAATAGTTTTTTGGTTATAAAGGAATCGAAGAAGCAGCCGAAAGGTTTCGTGAAACATAAACCGGTAGTCGCGACTAAGAAAAAAGGCGCTAAACCGGGAGCGAAGAAATAGCCATGGAAAAGAAGATAAAGAACGCAGTAATAGACAAGAAGGTTAAGGCCGAGGTCAAGGGCGAGGCTGAGGCCAAGAGGCCTCTAGCGGCTAAAGGAACCAGGGACATTAGCTCCATACCTGTATATAATTCAAGCGGCAAGGAGATCGAGAAGGCCGCCCTCGATAAAAAGCTATTTACCGGAGAGGTCAATAAGGCGATCCTTTATCAGGCGACGATTATGTATCATGCCAATCAGCGGCGCGGCACAGCCTCTACCAAGACCAGGAGTGATGTGTCTGGCGGCGGCAAGAAGCCGTGGAGGCAGAAGGGGACGGGCAGGGCCCGCGCCGGGTCCACACGTTCGCCGCTATGGCGTGGCGGCGGTATAATATTCGGGCCGCATCCGAGGGATTTTCATTACCATCTTCCTAAAAAGATGCTGAAGGTGGCCCTATTATCGGGGTTGAATGCCAAGGTACGGGATGAAGAGATGATCGCCATAGACAGGATGGAGATAAATGAGCCCAAGACGAAGAAGTTTCAGGAAATTCTGGATGCCCTGAAGATACAGGGAAAGAGCCTTTTTATATTGGAGGAGATCAGCGACAACGTCAAGAAGGCTTCGCGGAATATTGATAACGTTTCAGTGAAGAACTACAAGGATTTCAATGTGATGGACCTGATGAGCTGCGATAAGGTCGTGATATCAAAGGGCGCATTGGGAAAACTGCCCGAGAGGCTGGCGATATAATGAAGAACGCGCATGAGGTAGTGAAGGGGCTTCTGAGGACGGAAAAGGGCGGTGTCATAATGTCTTTTAACAAATATCTCTTCTGGGTCGATAAGGGCGCCAATAAGATAGAGATAAAGAAGGCCATTGAGGATATCTATAAAGTAAAGGTCGAGAGCGTGAACACGCTGGTGATGCGCGGCAAGATGAGGCGCGTCAGGTATCAGCTCGGGAAGACCGCCGATTGGAAGAAGGCGGTCGTTACGCTCAAAGAAGGAAACAAAATAGACATAACATAGAAGAGAAGATACTATGGGAATAAAAAAATATAAACCTACGACGGATCCTTTGCGATGGACATCTCTGTCGGATTTTAAAGAGGTTACCAAGAGCCGGCCCGAGAAGAGCCTGCTCATCTCATTGAAGAAGTCTGGCGGAAGGAATAACCGCGGCCGCGTGACCTCAAGACACCGCGGAGGCGGCCATAAAAGGATGATGCGCATCGTGGATTTCAACCGCGATAAGCTCGATATGTCGGCAAAGGTCGTGGCGATAGAGTATGACCCGAACAGGTCCGCGCGCCTGGCGCTTCTGCAGTATTCCGACGGAGATAAGCGCTATATAATCGCGCCTATCGGCCTGGGTGTCGACGACGAAGTCGTCTCCAGCAAGACCGCGGAGATAAAAATAGGCAATGCCACTACCCTCGAAAATATACCGGCCGGCATACCCATACATAACGTTGAATTGAAGCACGGTTCCGGCGCCAGGATAGCGCGCTCTGCCGGAAACTCCTGTGTGGTGATGGCCAAGGAAGGCGGTTTTGCCCACGTGAAGCTTCCGAGCGGCGAGATCAGGCTCATATCCACGGATTGTTTCGCGACCATCGGACAGGTTGGCAATATCGAGCACGAGGCCATATCCATCGGCAAGGCCGGAAGGTCCAGATGGCTGGGCAAGAGGCCGTATTCCAGAGCGGTCGCTAAGAATCCTCACGACCATCCGATGGGTGGAGGCGAAGGTAAGGCTTCAGGCGGCTTGCCGCGTTCGCCAACGGGGCAGTATGCCAAAGGGTTGAAGACGAGAAAGTGGAAACATTCGGATAAATATATAGTCAAGAGAAGAAGGTAATCGGAGGAAGGATGTCCAGATCGACTAAAAAGGGACCATTTATTGACGACAAGCTCCTGATGAAGGTGCAGAAGGCGGCCATGGCAGGAGACAAGAAACCCATAAAGACATGGTCAAGGCGTTCGACCATAACCCCGGAGTTCGTAGGACTAACGTTATCGGTATATAACGGCAAGAAGTTCCTTCCCGTCTACGTAACCGAGAACATGGTAGGCCACAAAGTCGGAGAGTTCGCGCCTACCAGGGTATTCAAGAGACACGGCGCGGCAACGGAAGTATCCAGGGAGTTGACATAAAATGGTTACAAGGGCAGTGGCAAGATATATACGCATTACACCGAGAAAATTCCGACAGATCGTCCCATTGGTCAGTGGCAAGAATCCGGAAGTCGCCATCGCCATCCTGACGAACGTTAAGAAGAAGGCGGCGGCTTACGCGATAGAGCTCTTGAAATCGGCGGTCGCTAACGCGAAACGCAACCATAACGTGGAGGCCGCCAATCTATATATATCGCGCATGATAGCCGATTGCGGGCCTACATTCAAAAGATTCAGGGCCGCATCGATGGGCAGGGCCGGCATGATAAGGAAGAGGACGAGCCATCTGACGGTGGAATTGGACGAAGTAAAGAAGCCAAAAGAGGAAGAGGCTAAGGGAAAGGCCAAGGTTAAGGTTGAGGCCAAGGTTAAGTTAAAAGAAAAACCAAAGGTGAAGAGCGCCAAGAAGAGGTAACATGGGACAAAAGGTTCATCCGTACGGTTTTAGGGTAGGATATATTTACGACTGGAAATCGAGATGGTTCGCGAAGAAAGCGGATTTTCCGAAGATGGTTTTGGAGGATTCCAAGATCAGGAAGTACGTGAAGAAGGCGCTCTCTTCAGCGGCGGTTTCAAAGATCGACATCGAGCGCGCCAGCGAAAAGGTCCGTGTACAGATATACAGCGCCAGGCCAGGTATAATCATCGGAAGGCGCGGGTCGGAGATAGAAAAATTGAAAGAAGAATTGCAGTCAATAGTCGGTAAAGAGGTCGCGATAGATATCAAGGAGATAAAGAACCCGAACTGTGAGGCGCAGCTCGTTGCCGAGAATATCGCGTTCCAGATGGAGAAGAGGATCCCACACAAGCGAGCCATGAAAAAATCCGTACAGAACGCCCTTGATTCCGGAGCGCAGGGCGTGAAGATCATATGTTCGGGCCGGCTTGGCGGAGCGGAGATAGCCAGGGTAGAAAGCTACCGCGTCGGCAAGATACCTTCCCAGACCTTACGGGCCGATGTGGATTATGGTTTTGCCGAGGCCTTCACGACGTACGGGCTCATAGGCGTCAAGGTATGGATATATAAAGGCGATAAGGTGCTGGACAAGATCAGCGAAGAGACTACGGATACTAAGAAAGATACCAGGCAGTTATAGGGTCAAGGGGTGATATATGGCATTGATGCCAAAGAGGGTAAAATTCAGGAAGACTCAACGCGGAAGGATGCTGGGTACGTCCTTCAAGGGGGCCAGCCTGGCATTCGGCGAGTTCGGGTTGAAGGCGCTCGAGAACGCGTGGTTTACCGACAGGCAGATCGAGGCCGCGAGAGTCACTCTCATGAGGCATCTCAAGGGCGGCGGTAAGGTGTGGATAAGGGTATTTCCGGATAAGCCCATTACCAAAAAACCCGCCGAGACCAGGATGGGTAAGGGCAAGGGTGACCCCAGCCACTGGGTCTGTGTGGTAAAGAAGGGAAGGATACTTTTCGAGATGGACGGTGTGCCTCTCGAGATAGCAAGAGAATGCATGAGGGTGGCGGCCCATAAACTTCCCTTAAGGACAAAGTTTGTTACCAGGGCGGGCATGTTATGATAAAAGCAAATGAATTGCGGAACATGACGGCAGACGAGATAAAGATGAAGGTCGATTCCCTTAGAAGGAATTATACAATCTCAGGACAGAAGCGGAAGCCGGACGTGTCGAAAAACCGCACAAGATAAAA
>JAQUQN010000089.1 GCA_028716065.1 Candidatus Omnitrophota bacterium | reverse complement strand
CCCGGCTCCTCGTCCCTGGCCGCTGGTATCTTCCCCTCAAAATATTTCTCCACCATCGTCAGCGTCCTGTTCAAGAGATTGCCAAGGTCATTGGCAAGGTCCCCGTTAAACCTGGTTATGAAAGCCTCTTCGCTGAACGTCCCGTCGAGCCCGAACGGAACTTCGCGAAGGAGAAAATATCTGTAAGCGTCGACTCCGTAGCGGTTTATCATATCGACGGGGTCTATGATGTTACCTTTCGACTTGGACATCTTCTCGCCCTTCAATATCCACCAGCCGTGTGCGAATATCGCTTTCGGCGGCTCTATGTCGAGGGCCCTTAAGATTATCGGCCAGTACACTGCGTGGTGACGCAGTATATCCTTGCCTATTACGTGGAAATCGCACGGCCAGCACTTTTTGAAACGTTTCATGTCGTGAGGATAACCGATGCCCGAAATATAATTTAAAAGGGCATCGAACCAGACATAAGTGACGAACTCCTTATCGAACGGTATCTCGATGCCCCAAGACATTCTATTTTTTGGCCGCGAGATGCAGAGGTCCAAGAGCGGCTCCTTCAGAAACCCCAGGACTTCGTTCCTGCGGAAGTCAGGCCTTATAAAGAGAGGATTGGCCTTTATGTAGTCTATGAGCCATGTTTGATATTCGGAAATCTTTAAAAAGTAGTTTGTCTCGTTTAATTTTTCAGCCGGCCTTTTACATTCCGGACAGATGCCGTCCGGACATTGGGCCTCGGACCAGAATGTCTCGCACGGCGTGCAGAACCAGCCCTTATATTCTTTCTTGTATAGCTTATCGCTCTTGCGCAGTTTTTCGAGAACGGCCTGAACCGTCTTTATGTGATAGTCGTCCGTAGTCCTTATGAAAAAATCGTAATTTACGCCAAGTTTCGACCAGAGGTCCTTGAACATGGGCACTATTTCGTCAACGAACTTCTGTTCTTCACCCGGCTTTAGGCCGCGTTCCAAGGTGGCCTTCTCTATCTTCTCACCGTGTTCGTCCGTACCCGTCAGGAAGAATACATCCCGGCCGGACGATTTCATGAACCTCGACACCGCGTCGCAGGCTATTTCAGTGTACGAATGGCCTATGTGCGGCTTGGAGTTGACGTAGTAGAGTGGAGTTGTAATATAGAATTTACTCACTTGTAACTTACCTCGATTTGAGTTCCATCTTCCAATTCGACAGTGGCCGAGCGTTTTATGGCGTTCACGGATATGACCTTACCGGGGCCTTTTTCGGTCTTCACGACCTGGCCTTCGTCCGGCATACCCTTCATCAGTTCTTTATATGTTTTATACTCATATCCCAGGCAGCACATGAGCCGGCCGCATAAGCCGGATATCTTCGTCGGATTTAAAGGAAGATTCTGCTCTTTCGCCATCTTTATAGTCACCGGCTCGAAATCCTTTAAATAAGTCGCGCAGCAGAGCACCCTGCCGCAGGGCCCGAACCCGCCGAGCATCTTCGCCTCGTCGCGGACGCCTATCTGTTTCAACTCTATCCGCGTCTTGAATTCGTTCGCCAGGTCCTTGACCAGTTCCCTGAAGTCCACCCTGCCGTCGGCCGTGAAATAGAATATGACTTTGGAGCGGTCGAACGAGAATTCCGCGTCCACCAGTTTCATGGGTAAGCGTCTATCCAGAATCTTACGCGAACAGGTCGTCATGACGTCGCGTATCTTCTTCTTGTTCTTCTCTATCTGGTGCATGTCCCAAGGGTTGGCCTTTCGTATTACCTTCTTTAAGGGTTCTTCTATGTCGGAATCGAGTATCACCTCCGCCTCGGACAGGACCTGTCCGTAATCGAGCCCCCTGTCGGCCTCCACTATAACGTAATCGCTCGTCTTGAATTTCATGCCGCTGGTCGAATAATACGATATCTTCCCGGCCTCCCTCAACCTTACCTGAACTACTTCGTACATGGTATCCTCATTATTTTATATCTTCTACCTTCATACCGAGAACGCTCATCGCCAGTTTCGCGTTCGCGTTCTGGTCAAAAAAAGACTGTGTCAGAATAACCTGTTTTATAACCTCATCGATGTGTTCCGGTGAGAGATTATCCGCTTCTTTCCTGATACGGCCGGCCCTGTCCGCGTTGATAAGGGCCTCTTCCCCGGCGCCGGCCTTTACCGCAAGCATGTCCCTGTATAAGGTAAGGATGATATCGAGATATATCCTGAAGTCATCCCTGGACACGCCTTCAAAATCCGAATCGAAAAATGTCCTCTTAAATATACCATCTATCACTGTCGAGCGCTTATCATCGAAATCTTCATCCAGAAATTTCAGCGCGCGGCCGAGACTCCCCGAGGACAGGCATGACAATACACGCGCCTCTTTCTCGTCCGCCGAATGATCACTCCTTAAGATGCCCTCTATGAGGCTTTTATCGAGCGGCGAGAACCTTACCACCTGTGAGCGCGATATTATCGTCCTGAAGAGCCGCGCCAGGTCCTCGGCTATCAATATCAGGACCGAATCCGTGGGTGGCTCTTCGAGCGTCTTGAGAAGCGCGTTCGAGGCATCCTGGGTCATGGCCTCGGCGCCGTCTACTATATAAACCTTCTTCCTGGCTTCGTAGGGTTTCAGGCCTATATTATTTATCACATCGCGCATCTTATCTATGCCTATGGACCCATTCTCTTTTTCGCTTTTGATGACGAATATGTCCGGGTGGTTGGCTTCGTCTATCTTCCTGCAGGATACACACCTGTCGCAGGGCTCGGTTCCCTCCAGCGCGGAGCAATTCATCATTTTGGCGAAATTGAGCGCCGCCAGTTTCCTGCCCACGCCGCGCATGCCTAAGAATATGTACGCATGCGAGACCTTTTTATTTTCGATCGCTCCTTTTAAAAAGGCGATGGCCCTATCCTGCCCTCTTATATTTTCGAATGACAACTTCCACCTCTCGCCTTACAATATCCTGAGTTTGACTTATCGCGCCTCTTACCTTGACCACCTTTATCCTCTTCGGCTCTTTCGCGGCCAGTTTCAAATAACCCGACCTCACTCTCTTATGATAAGCGACGTCCTTCTTCTCCATGCGGTCAGTGCCCTTGGACCTGGCGCGCTCCAGGCCCGTCAGTGTATCGATATCCAATAAAATGGTAAGATCGGGCTTTAGGCCGAGCGTCGCTATATCATCCAAGGATTTGATGGCTCCCAGCGCCACCTTACCGCCGTAACCCTGGTAGCTGAACGTCGCGTCGTTAAAGCGATCGCATATCACTATTCTCTTATCCTTAAGGGCCGGTATTATCACTTCCTCGACGATCTGGGCGCGGCTCGCCTCGAATAAGAATAATTCCGCCAGGTCCGTTATGTGCGTATCCTTCGAATGGAGGAGCACCTGCCGTATAAGTTCGCCCGCGGCCGTGCCTCCCGGCTCACGTGTGTAGACGCAAGCATAACCTCTCTTCATCAGATAGTCGTAAAGGAGCTTCGACTGCGTCGTCTTTCCGCAGCCCTCCCCGCCTTCGAAAGTGATGAATATGCCCTTTCTTAAACTTTTCTTCGCCATGTCGTCCCGTCTTTGGTATCTTCCAGTATTATATTATATTTATCAAGCAAAATTCTTCTGAATTCGTCAGCCTTCTTAAACTCTCCTCTTTTTCGCGCTTCGTTTCTTTCGTCAATTAAATTTTTTTCTATTTTATCCAATGTTTTTTGTGGCTCCTTAAGAAAAAGCCCGAAAATTTTCGTTAAATATTCAACGATCAAATCTCTTGAATATTTTAATTTTGTATAACGAATTGTGTCATTATCAAGGTCGTTGTAAGTCATGGTTATCAAATTTCCACAATGAACAATGTTGAAAATTTCTGCTAAGGCTTGGGGTGTATTAAAATCATCATCCATTGCTTTCTCAAATCTTTCTTTATAAGCCTCTACGTCTTTCATAGAATTTTTGAAATGTTCGTGCGGATCGAAATTTGGTCTTTCCTTATATGTTTTCTCAAATTTCTCAATGATTTCTTTAGATCTCTGTAAAAAAATTGAAATTCGTTCTTTCTGGCTTTTCATCTCAGCAATTTTCTCTTCAGTATAATCAACGGGATGTCTATAATGAACACTTAAAAATAATAGTTTTAGGTAATCCGCATCATGTTTTGACACAAAATCCTTTATGGAGATGTAATTGCCGAGAGACTTTGCCATCTTCTCGCCGTTTATGGTAAGCAGGCCATTATGCAGCCAGTACCTGGCAAAACCTTTTCCGGCGCCTTCCGACTGGGCTATTTCATTCTCGTGATGCGGGAAGATGAGGTCTATGCCGCCGCCGTGGATGTCAAATTCGTCTCCCAGGATGTCCGAACTCATGACGGAACATTCGATATGCCAGCCGGGCCTACCCTCACCCCAGGGGCTCTTCCACGAAGGCTCATCTTCCTTTGCCGTCTTCCATAACGCGAAATCGAGCGCGTCCTTCTTCTTTTCGCCCGGCGATATCCTCGCGCCAACCTCCATCTTTTCGATGTTCTGATTCGATAATTTTCCGTAGCTCTTCGCTTTCTTTATGTCGAAATAGACGTCTCCGTCCGCCTCATAAGCGCAGCCTTTCTTTATAAGAAGTTCTATGAATTTTTTCATCTTCGGTATGTATTCGGTCGCCTTCGGTTCCTTATCGGGCTTGCGCATCCCCAGTAGTTCCATGTCCTCATGATAAGAATCCAGGTATTTCTTCGAAACCTCCTTCACCGCCTCTTTTAAACTGACGGCTGACGGCTGACGGCTGGAAGCTGACTTCGCCTTCTCAATGATCTTATCATCCACATCCGTGACGTTGCGGACGAACGTCACCTTGAACTTCCTGTATTCGAGGTAGTTCCTGATCACATCGAAGATGTAAGCGCTCCTGGCGTGGCCTATGTGCGGTTCATCATAGACGGTGGGGCCGCAGACATACATGCCGATCCTTCCACTCTTGATCGGCACGAATTCTTCTTTCTTCCTTGTAAGCGAATTATATATTTTCATATTTCGTAATTCGTAACCAGTAACCAGTAACCCGTAACTCGTAAGTTGTGTCGCTTCGCGACCTTTATATATCTAAGTCCAAAGGACACC
>JAQUQN010000088.1 GCA_028716065.1 Candidatus Omnitrophota bacterium | reverse complement strand
TAACTTCGCCGTCTTCGCCGACTATCTCTTTGACTATACGCGGTTTCAGCAAAAATCCGTTGTCCGCTATTACGGAGATGGCACGCGCAAGCTGTATCGCGGTCGATGTCACCTCCTGTCCCATCGGTATAGCCAGCATGCTCGTCTTGCTCCATCTCGAAAGCGGCCTGTTCATCCCTACGACCTCTCCCGGAAGATCTACGCCGGTCTTCTCATAGAACCCGAAGAGTTTCATGTACTTAAACATCTTATCGGGCCCCAGGCGGCTCGCCGCCTTGACGGTCCCTATATTGCTGGACATCTCTATCACTTCTTTAAATGTCATGATACCGTGAGGCCTGTGGTCATGCAAGGTCCTCTTCCCGACATTCCACGCGCCGTTCTCGCAGTCGAATTTGTCGTTCAGATTTACCAGGTTCTCCTCCAGCAGGCCGCTGGCCGCGACTATCTTGAATATGCTTCCCGGCTCGAAGAAGTCCGTAACGGCCCTGTCCCTGCCGGCTTCGGCGGGACGTCCGGCCGGATCATTCAAATTGAAATTAGGAAAATTCGCCAGCGCAAGGATGTCGCCGTTCTTCGGGTCCATCACTATTATGGACGCGCCCTTGGCATTATACTTATCATACATCTTATACAATTCCCTCTCGGCTATATTCTGTATCACCTCGTCTATCGTGAGAATAACGCTATAACCGTTCTTGGGCGCTATGAACTCTTCCTGATAATATTTCAATAATTTTCTCTTTGCGTCCTGCGTGGATATGAGCCATCCGCCCTGTCCCTTAAGATAATCGTCATAAAGCGATTCGACCCCTTCAAGCCCTTTATTGTCTATATTCACGGATCCGAGTATATGGCATGCCAGGCTCAGGTTGGGATAGAATCTCTTGGACTCTTCGACGAAACCTATCCCTTCCAGATTGAATTTTTTCAGGCGGACCGATTCTTTCGTCGTGATCTTGCGCTTGATCCAGACAAAACCCTTGTCTCTGGAGAGCCTCTCCCTTACGAAACTCTCTTTTATATTCAATACGGTTGAAAGTATCTTTATGGCCTGTTCTTTATTTTTTATAGTGCGGGGATTTGCGTAAACCGAATCTCTGTTGAGGTTGACAGCGATGGGGCGCAGCTGCCTGTCATATATGGCGCCACGTTTGGGCTGGAGTTCTACCGAAACGATATGTTCTTCATTTGCTATCTTGAAATAGAATGGATGGCGTAATGCCTGCAGATAGAAGAGACGGGCTAAGAGAAGCGACAGGGACACAAGGAAGAAGAGGAAGACGTAAACTTGGCGAGCCCGAAAGATTCCGCTATGCACGAAATGTAAATCCTTAGACCGGTAACGCTTAATTTATTATTTTTCTCTGGCGTGAGCTTCTGCCTGCCCGCCGAGAAAATCGAACAACCTAAAGATACCCGCCCTTTCTCCCAGGCCGGATACGCCAAGCATATTTGTATTCTTTACGTAAGGGGCCCTGGCAAGCCTAACTACCTGAGCCCGCTTAGGAAACGATACTTTTATATTCCTTGATGACAAAACTTTTTCCAAGCGAGACGGCGACTCAAGGTTGCATATATTATATCTCAGTATCGCTCTACGGTCAAGCACCTGCTTGAGCACCTTCTCTTTGCAGTCTATTTCATAACTTAACTTGACCAGCTCTATCTGCTGATGCACATATATCAATGCCGCTGCCGTTATTATAGATATGAATATTATATACTTGAATAGTCTCATCGGGCCTTATGCCCTTTCCGCCACCCTGAGCTTTGCGCTTCTCGCCCGGGGATTAACGATTACCTCTTCACGTGATGGCTGTAATGGTTTTTTGGTTATTATCTTCAATACGCCGAGATCTTTATAACCCTTAAACAAATTTTTCACTATCCTGTCTTCCAGCGAATGAAAGGATATCGCCGCTATCCTGCCCCCCTGCTTCAACAGGAAGACAGCCTTCTTTATGCCTTCCTCCAGTGCGCCGAGCTCATCATTGACTTCTATCCGGAGCGCCTGAAATGTCCTGGTCGCGGGGTCTATCCTGGAATTCTTATATCTGTAACCTATGGCCCTGCGTATAATCTGCGCGAGTTCCTGAGTCGTCTCTATCGGTTTATCTCTTCGCGCCTCTTTTATATATCGGGCTATCTTATTATGGAATCTCTCTTCACCGTACTTCTCGATTATCTCGGACAGGTCTTCTTCACTGTATCTGTTGACTATATCGTACGCGGATACCGCAAGAGAAGAATCCATCCTCATATCGAGGCGGCTGTCATGACTTATGCTGAATCCTCTTCGGCCGTCTTCGATTTGATATGATGATATTCCGACATCAAGGAGAACAGCATCAACGCACTTAACATCTTCTCTATTGAGTATTGCATCGATATTCCTGAAGTTATCATTTATTAATATATATGAACCTTCGAAATCTTTCAGCTTCCCGGCACCTATCTGCAATGCCTCGGTATCCGCATCTATCCCTATGAGGCGGCCGCCCGGAAGTATCCTCTTCAATATTTCCTTCGAATGTCCTCCGCCGCCGAATGTAGCATCAACTACGATCGCACCGCGTTTCAGGTTCAAAGAACTTATCGACTCTTCAAGCATCACACTCTGGTGCACTGTATTTAAACGGCTCCTTGTTACCTGAGGGTAGATAATTCGACTTTGTGAAAGGAGAACCTCTTCATCATGCCGTTGTCTATGCCCGACAGAGCAGGATCGCTGTTAAGCGCTCTCACTTTTCTCAACCTCTCTATGAAGACATCCATATTGTCGTTATAAAGCCTTACCTTCTTCATCGATCTGCGATATTTGGCATTCATGGTTACCTCCTTTATCCTTCAGCTTCGCGGTCCATCAGTTTCTCCGCGATATCCTCAAAGGACCCCTTCGAGGTTTCATAATATTCCTGCCATACTTCCTTCGACCATATCTCAATGCGGTTGGAAACGCCTATTATCATTATATCCCGTTTGATCTCCGCGAAATCCTTCAGGTATTTGGGGAGAAGTATCCTTCCCTGCTTATCGCACTCTACCTGCGTCGCTCCCGAAAAATACAGTCTGTTGAATTTCCTCGATTCGGATTTCGTAAACGGAATCGATCTGAATTTCGACTCCTGGGCCTTCCATTCGTCTTCAGTGAAGAGGAAGAGGCACTTGTCGAGGCCTCTTGTTATATAGCAGCGCTTGATATCGTATTCCTTGAAGAATTCGCGGAATCTCGAGGGGACGATTATGCGCCCTTTTTTGTCTATCGTATGCTCATGTTCACCGTAAAACACGATAGTTTATCCTCCACTTTAAACCACTTTGTGACACTTGGTGATATAAAGTATACACTATGCCCCCACCCCTGTCAAGCAATAATAGGATAAAAAAATTCCACCTGAGCGTCCTGGCTGTGGAATAAAAAATGGGAGGCGGTAAGAATTACCGCCTCCCATTTTTAGCAGGCCTATAAGCCGAGTTTAGTTCCCCTGCAAATTGCAGGGGTGGTGATCATCTATCTAGCCCCTGGATTGCTCCAGGGATCGAGCGACCTTACCCGTTCCGATGCCGATGTATTTACGGTAAGGGCGAGCAACCCTTTGATCGGAACCTATTTGGTCTTGCTCCGCGTAGAGATTGCCTCGTTTCACCCTGCTTCGCCATTCAAGGCGGAGCAGACTCGTCTCTGTGGCTCTCCCCCGCAGTCTCGCTTGCGCAAAACTAATACGGGGGACCCTTTTGGATCTCAACGAAATCCAAAAGGATATGTCCTCGTCTTTCGACGGACGGCTGTTAGCCGTTACGCCGCTCTCCGGAGCTCGGACTTTCCTCTCCCGTAAATTTATTTTGCTTGCGCAACATAAATTTAAGCGCGGGAGCGATCACCCGGCCTGCTAAATATCATATCATGCCCGCCAGGTTTATTGCCCTGTTCACCAGCCTGTCGGCATCTTTATTCTTCTCACGCTCAATATGCCTCACCTCAAAACCTTTGAAACCTTTCAGCATATTCAGCGCCCTTTCAAAAAGCGGCTTAAGGGAAGCGTCCTTGACGCGATAATCCCCGGTAAGCTGCTTTGCAACAAGCTCGCTGTCTAAATTTATCTTTATCTCATCCGCTCTTAATATCAGGGCCTCTTCCAGCCCATAAAGAAGGGCGTTATATTCCGCTATATTATTAGTGGCTTCCCCGATATATTTGGAGAGCTCTTTTATCTTTTTACCGCGCGAGTCGAGTATCACAACGCCTATGCCGGCAGGCCCCGGATTGCCCCTCGCGCCGCCGTCTACATAGATTTCGATCATTTTATTCTTCAAGATAAAGTATCCGAGCGCAATTCTCGCATGTCACCAGGTCCTTTTTCATCTTTATCTCATGAATGACCTGAGACGGCATGACCCTGAAACATCCCTGGCAGGAATTGCCGGTTACCGGCACAACGGCAAGGCCATCCTTGCTTTTCATAATCCTGTTATATCTTGCGAGGATCGCCTTATCGACCTTGCCCGCAAGCTCATTCCTCTGCAGCTTCAACCTGTCGGCTTCCGATTTTATGCGCGCGACTTCTTCGTTTAGCTTTTTCTTCTCGTCGTTGAGCCTGCCTTCTTCCGCCTTTAAAAATTCCTTCTCCTTAACTATCTTCTGATTCTCGACATCGGCCTGATCGAACAACTTCAATATATCTTCCTCTACCATGGAAATGTCGGCTTTAGCGCGCCCTATCTCCTCCTCCAGCGCCGAATATTCGTTATTCGTCTTGACCTGATAGAGCTGTGATTGGAACTTCTTTATTGCGGATTCCTTCGTTCCAAGCTCCCCTTCCTTTTCTTTCCGTTTAAGCTGGAGCGTCTTTACCCCGTCCTCGAGGCTCTTGAGATTGCTCTTCTTCGCCTCGAACGCGTCATCCATATCCTTCAATTCTTCCGGGATCGACTCAAGGTTCCTCTCGATCCGCAATATCTGCGTATCGAGGCCTTGTAATTCAATTAGAAGTTTAATTTGTTCTTCTATATTTATCATTTTATTTAATGATGCATCCTGCCAAATCTCTGCGAAGTTCAAAGCTGAAAAGCTTTGAGCGA
>JAQUQN010000087.1 GCA_028716065.1 Candidatus Omnitrophota bacterium | reverse complement strand
TGAGTTATTCAAAAAAGCGATGGAATCGCTCCGGACGGCGAAGTCGCTCGGCAAGAATCGTGTCGTCGCATAACGAAAGAAGTTATGATAAGACATATTGTAAGAAGATTAGGTTACGCAGATGATCACAGATATGAGTTAATCTGCGATCATCTGTGAAAACATAGCTAATACAGCGCGATCTGTGATAATCTGTGGTCAAAAAAGAACATTATATGAGGAGATAAGATGGCTAAAGATATAAGTGCTTTGCTTAGATTGATAAACGAGAAAAAAGCGTCGGACCTGCATATAACGGCCAACTGGCCTGCCCAAATAAGGATCGATGAAAAACTCGTCAGTGTCGATGACCACGTGTTGAGCGCCGAGGACGCGAAGTCGCTCATCTACAGCATGCTGACGAAAAATCAGATAGACAAATTCGAGCGGGATCTCGAACTGGATCTTTCCTTCGAAGTAAAAGGCTTGAGCCGTTTCAGGGTCAATGTATTCCGTCAGCGCGGCAGCGTGGGCGCTTCGATAAGGTTGATACCGTACCAGATATGGTCTTTCGAAGAGTGCGGATTACCGGTAAATATAGTTACGAATCTATGCAAGAAGCCCAAGGGCCTAGTTCTGGTGACGGGCGCCACGGGAAGCGGCAAGACGACCTCTCTGGCATCGATGATCGACTGGATAAACCGCGACAGACCCTGCCACATAGTTACTATAGAAGACCCGATAGAATTTGTGCACACCAATAAGAAGGCCCTCATTGACCAGAGAGAGGTATTTTCCGACACACACACCTTCTCTTCCGCCTTGAAGCACGTCCTGCGGCAGGATCCCGACGTCATATTGATAGGCGAGATGAGGGACCTGGAGACTATCGAGGCGGCTCTTATAATCGCGGAGACGGGGCACCTCGTATTTGCGACACTGCATACTTCCGACTCCGTCCAGACGATAAACAGGGTCATAGATGTCTTTCCGTCGCATCAACAGCAGCAGATAAGGACGCAACTTTCTTTTGTGCTTGTAGCCGTTCTTTCGCAGCAGTTGATACCAAGAACGGGCGGCAGCGGCCGCGCCCTTGCCGTAGAGGTAATGCTCGCGAATCCGGCAATAAGGAGCATGATCAGGGAGTCGAAGGCCCATCAGATATATTCTGTACTGCAGACATGCCAGAAAGAGGGTATGCGCACCATGAACCAGGCGCTTTACGATATATATCAGCACAAGCTCATAACTTACGAAGAGGCGTTTGCCAGAACTACGGACGCGGAAGATTTGGCACGGCTATTTAAACGATAGGGGTCGGATACCGCTAAATGGCATCTTCAAGACGCATAGTGGCAAAACAGTTGGGGGAGCTCCTTCTGGAAAAGGGGCTCATAAGCGAAACACAGCTTGAGAAGGCCGTCAGCATTCAAAAAGAGAAGGGCGGCCTGATAGGGCAGATTCTGGTCATGCTCGGGTATATCAAGGAAGAAGAGATTGCCCAGGCGCTTACCGTGCAGTACGGTTTTCCTTATCTGCCCCTGGAAAGCTATGAAATCGGCCCCGATATAATCAAGGCAATACCTGAAAACGTGGCAAGGCAGTATAATCTAATAGCGATAGACCGCATAGGGTCTCTTCTGACCATCTCTATGTCGAATCCCCTGAATGTGCAGGCCATCGAGGATATAGAATTACTTACCGGTTGTAAGGTCCAGGTGTTCATAAGTACCATGACCGATATAAATAACGCCATAAAAAAATATTACGGTAAAAGCTAAAGATGATCCTCTCTCTTAAAGAAAAAATCCTGAAGATTTTTGTGGAGAATAATCTTATCAAAGAAGGAGACCTCCAGAAGGCCGTTTCTATCCAGCGGCAAAAAGGAGGGTCTTTAAGCGACATCCTCGTCGAGATGGGGCTCATATCGAAGAAAGATCTCATGGTAGCCTTAAGCAGTGAGCTCGGCATCCCGCCCATAAACCTGTCGCGGTACAAGATAGACACCAATGTCATAAAATTGATATCCAAGAAGGTGGCCAAGCGTTATCAGATAATGCCCGTTTCGAAGATGGGCAATACCCTCGTCGTGGCGATGGTGGACCCTCTTAACATCTTTGCCATAGACGATGTAAAGGTCATTACGGGGTTTAATATCAGCCCTATCATTACTACCGACAAAGATATCAAAGAGGCGATCAGCCAGTATTACGAGGAGAGCGCTTACACGGCCATCGAAAGAATAGTCGATGACATGAAGGTCTCGGGCGACATCAGCATGGTTGAGGACGCGCAGATGCCGGAATCGCAGGCCGGGCAGGATCTCTTCAGGATGACGCTCGAAGCCCCGGTGGTAAAGATAACGAATCTGATACTGGCGGAGGCGGTCAATTTCAGAGCAAGCGACATCTTGATAGAGCCGCTGGAGCGCGAAGTTCGCGTAAGGTATAGAGTGGACGGAATGCTTCAGGAGGCGAAACGTCCGCCCAAGATTCTGCACGCGGGGATAATCTCGCGCCTGAAAGTCATGGCAAATCTCGATATCGCCGAAAGGCGCCTCCCGCAGGATGGAAGGTTCAAGATTCGTCTCCATGGCCGGGAAGTAGACTTCAGGATATCCGTTCTCCCGTCGAGTAAAGGTGAAAAGGCCGCATTGAGAATACTCGATAAATCACAGGCGACTCTTGATCTGGAAAAGCTGGGTTTTGATAAAAATTCCCTGGAAGAACTGAAGCAGGCGGCGGTAAAGCCGCACGGCATGATACTGGTCTGCGGGCCGACCGGCTGCGGCAAGACGACGACTTTATATTCCATACTGGAATACATAAATTCACCCGAGGAGAACGTGATAACCGTAGAAGACCCTGTGGAATATCTTATAGACGGCATTAACCAGGTCACTTCCAGGCCCAGCATAGGGCTTACGTTCGCGTCGGCGTTGAGGTCGATATTGCGCCAGGACCCCGACATCATAATGATAGGCGAGATAAGAGATCTTGAAACGGTGGACATAGCCATCAAGGCCGCGCTGACCGGGCATCTGGTGTTAAGCACTCTGCATACGACGACCGCGGCCGGATCCATAACAAGGATGGTCAATATGGGAGTGGAGCCGTTTCTCATCACTTCGTCCCTGATACTCGTAGCCGCGCAGAGGCTTGTAAGGAAGATATGCCCTAACTGCAAAGAGACCTGGAAGCTGGCAGCCGATGTAGCGAAGAATTACGGTATAAAGACTACAGGGAAAGAAGTTACCCTCTACAGGGGGCGCGGATGCGATGCCTGTCGAAAGACGGGCTACAAGGGCAGAGTCGCGCTGATAGAGGTCCTTACCCTTACCCAGAAGATAAAGACACTTATAATGGAAAGCGCCCAGGAATACAAGATACGCGATCAGGCCCGGCTTGAAGGGATGAAAACCCTGCGGGAGAACGGCATAGCTCTTGCCATGGACGGGATAACTACGCTGGACGAGGTCGTCCGCGTTACGGTGGGAGACCAGGACCTGGACACGGTTAAAACATGATAGAATCGATAAAAGACAAATTAATAGACATTCTCGTCAAGGGCAGCCTCGTGAAGAAGAGAGACCTTGATAAGGCGCTGGCGATCCAGAAGAAATCAGGCGGAAGCCTGGGGAAGATACTCGTCGACCAGGGCTTCATAAGCCAGAAGTCTCTCATGGTGGCCATGAGCGAACAATTCAGCGTCCCACCCATAAATCTCTTGAAATACAAGATAAATAAGGAATTGCTTAAACTGATACCCGAGAGGACTGCCAGACAGTACACCCTTATGCCGCTCTCCAAAATAGGCAATGTCCTGACCGTTGTAATGGCCGACCCGCTGAATGTCCTTGCCATAGACGATATAAAAACGGCGACTCATCTTAAGATCGACGTAGCGATAGCTCCGGAAAGCGACATAAAAGACGTGATAAACGTTAACTACTCCAGCGTTACCCAGGCCCAGGAGATAACGAAGATACTCGATGAGGTAAAAGCAGGAGACGATCTAGAAGTTATCGAGGAAGAGAAGATAGACGTAAGCGAGATAACGGAAGAGAGCCAGAAGGCCCCTATAGTCAAGGTGGTGAGCCTTATTCTGAATGAGGCTATAAAGAGAAGGGCAAGCGACATACACATCGAACCATGTGAGAAATTTTTGAGGGTAAGATACAGGATAGACGGGAATCTGCACGACATTCTCAATCTGCCCAAGAAGAACCAGAACGCCGTTCTCGCCAGGCTGAAGATAATGTCGAGGCTCGATATTACGGAAACGAGGATGCCGCAGGACGGCCGCTTCAAGATCAGTTTTGGCGAGCGGGAGATAGATTTCAGGGTATCGGTGCTTCCGGTAAACTTCGGAGGTAAGGTGGTCTTGAGGATATTGGACAGGGCCACCATCAGCACCGGCCTTGATAAACTCGGGTTTCTGGAAAGTCCCATGAATACTTTTAAAAACGCCCTTAAGAGGCCGTACGGCATGATACTTGTCACCGGTCCTACGGGAAGCGGGAAGTCGACGACGCTTTACGCGATAATCAACCAGTTGAATACGCCCGATCGCAACATCATTACGCTCGAGGATCCCGTGGAATATGAGACGGAAGGGATTACGCAGATACCCGCAAGGCCCGAGATCGGTCTCACTTTTGCCACGGGTTTGAGAAGCGTTCTTAGACAGAGTCCGGATATAATAATGGTGGGAGAGATAAGGGATTTCGAGACTGCCGACATAGCCATCAAGGCCTCGCTTACCGGCCAATTGCTCTTGAGCACCCTGCATACCAACGATTCGGCCGGAGCGATTACGCGTCTCATAGATATGGGGGTGGAGCCATTTCTCGTGGCGTCGAGCCTTGTGCTCTCCTCGGCGCAGAGGCTCATGAGGAAGATATGCGATAATTGCAAAGAAGAAGTAACCGTCTCCTCCGATGTCCTGGCCCGGATGGGTATCGACGCGCGGCAGTTTTCCGGAGGCGGGGGCAAGAAGTTTTATAAGGGTAAAGGATGTTCAAGATGCAATGACACGGGGTATTACGGCAGGGTGGCCATACTCGAAGCCCTTCTTATCGACGACGCAGTGCGTAATTTTATCATGAGGAAGGCTTCAAGC
>JAQUQN010000086.1 GCA_028716065.1 Candidatus Omnitrophota bacterium | reverse complement strand
TTCTTGCGCCCTATCACGGGGTCGAGTTTATTGTCCCTCGCCAACTTCGTGAGATCTCTTCCGAAGGCGTCCAGCGCCGGCGTCTTGGCGTGCGAGACCTTCTGACCCATTTCGTATCCCGGAACTTCCGAACCCAGGAGATTCATCACCTCTTCCCTGACCTTGTTAAGCTGAAGCCCCATGTTCATCAATACCTGCGAGGCCACGCCCTCGCCCTCTCTTATCAGCCCCAGAAGAAGGTGTTCGGTACCGATATAGTTATGCCCCAGCTCCCTGGCCTCATCCATGGCAAGCTCTATGACCTTCTTCGCCTTCGGCGTGAACGGCAGGTCCCCCGAAATGATGGTGCTCGGGCCCGGCTGAACTAACTTTTCGACCTCAAGACGTATCTTATCCGAACTCAATCCGAAACTCGCAAGGACCGCAGCGGCGACCCCTTCACCCTCACGCACGAGCCCCAGAAGGATATGTTCGGTGCCGATATAATCGTGATTGAACCTCTTGGCCTCCTCTTTGGCCAGAAGTATCACCTTCCTCGCTCTTTCGGTAAATCTGTTAAACATTGGCATTGTTTACTTCCTCCATCAATAAGTCAACGTAAAGTGTAAAACGAAAAGTGTAAAGTTAAAACTTAAAGTTTAAAGTTTTGAATTTTAAACTTTATTTTTGCGCTTTGAGTTTTGAGTTTTGCGCTTACTTCAATTTCTCTCGAATAAGGTCCGCCCTTTTCACATCACGCTCTTCAGCGGTCAGGATCTTTCCGCTCAATTTCTGAAGATGCGCGGGCTGTGTCGATATGAATAACTCCGTTACCATCTCCCTGTTAAGATCCTTGAATACGCCGAGGTCGACGCCGAGCCTTATCGCCGAAAGGAGCGCCACCGTCTCCCTGCTCGTTATGATATGCGCGCTCTTCAACGTGCCGTACGCGCGCCATATCCTGTCGGTCAGCGCCTCTTTATTCTTTGAGATCAGCGTATTGCGGCTCGAATCTTCCCGCGATACTATCTGATCGATTATCCTTTCCAGATTATCTATGATGTCGTCTTCGGTCCTGCCCATCGATACCTGGTTGGAGATCTGAAACAGATTACCGCTCGCCTCTGTCCCTTCGCCGTAAAAGCCTCTTATATTCAAACCGAGCTTGGCAGTGGCGCCGAGGACGCGTTCTATCTGCGCCGTGAATACGAGCGCGGGCAGGTGCAGCATGATGGAACCCCTAAGACCCGTACCGACATTTGTGGGACATGCCGTCAGGTATCCCCACTTGGGCGAATAGGCGAAAGACAACTTCTTGCTCAAGGCAGTATCTATCTCATCGATTATCCGCCATGTCTCCTTGATGTTAAAACCCGATTGCAAGACCTGTATCCTCAAGTGGTCCTCTTCATTCACCATTATGCTCACTATCTCTTTCGGATCCACTATCAAAGCCTTGTATTCGCCGCTTCTTGTATGTTCCGGGCTCATCAGGTGCCTTTCGACCAGAAAGACCTTGTCGATATCGCTCAAATCTTTCATCCTGAAAAACATCGAGCCCTTCAGAAAAGAGACGGAGTCCATCGCACCCCTGACACTATCGAGTATCGTTTCGAGCTGTTTCTTGTCGGCCCAGTGTGAATACGGCAGCCCCTCCAGGTTCCTGGCCAGGCGCGTTCGCGAGGACATCACTATGTTCGATCTGGGACCTGTCCCTTTCAGCCATTCGCTCTCCTGGTGCAAAAAATCGTCCAATGTCATTTCTTATCCCTGCTTTCCGGATTCTTCTTTTCCAATTCTTTCATCTTATCCCTGATCCTGGCCGCCTCTTCGAACTCTTCCGACTGTATCGCCTTCTCCATCTGCAGCCGCAGGTCCTGAAGGTCCTTCACGCCTTTGACAGTCTTTCCCACCTGGATCGGAACCTTCCCCACATGCCTGTCGGCGCTGTGGATCCTTTTCAGTATCGGCGTAAGTTGTTTTTTGAATACCTCGTAACATTCGCTGCAGCCGAGGCGCCCTATCTTCTTGAAGTCGGAATAACTGAATCCGCATTTGGGGCACTTTATCGTAACGGCCGCCTCGGGCTTTACCGTAGCACCCAGGTCGGCCAGGCCCGCGAGAAGGTCGCTCAAGCCGAAATGCTCCTCCATCTCGGCGCCCTTCTCCCTGGCGCAATCTTCGCATAGGTTCAATTTTCTCATCTGTTCATTTATGACCTCCGTCAGATGAACCGTGGCTTCTTTCTTGCCGCAAATCTCACAAAGCATATTTGACTCCGTCTGTCTTTGTAATCTCCTTTAACTCCTCCATCAGGCGCAGGGTAAGCTTGCCCGGTTTGCCGTTCGCTATCTGCCGTTCGTCTATATTGATGACGGGAATTATCTCGGCCGCGGTACCGGTCAGGAAGACTTCGTTGGCGTTATATAGGTCCTCCATGCGCAATAATTTCTCGTAGAAAGGTATGTCATGCCTCCTGGCCACGTTTATCACGGCGTCCCTTGTTATGCCCTCGAGCGCGCCGATATCGACCGGAGGCGTTAATAGTTCTCCGTTCGCCACGATGAAAATATTGTCTCCCGTGCACTCGGAGACATACTCATCATGAGTGAGCATTATCGCCTCTTCCGTACCCGATTTTATCGCGTCTATCTTCGCCAGTATGTTATTCAGATAATTGAGCGATTTTATCCTGGGGTCGAGCGCCTGCGCGAGGTTCCTCCTGGTAGTAGCCGTAACTATCTCAAGGCCCTTCTGATAAAACTCCGAAGGGTACAGAACTATCTTGTCCGTGATTATGAAGACCGTAGGCTTTCCACATTTACGCGGGTCGAGCCCAAGGTCGCCCTCTCCGCGGGTCACCACGAGCCTTATGTAAGCGTCCCTTAACTTATTGGCCTTCAAGGTCTTGATTATGGCCTCTATCAATTCTATCTTTGTCATCGGTATCTTGAGCTCGATCGCGTCCGCGGATTTGAAGAGCCTGTCTATGTGTTCTTTGAGCCTGAAGACAAGGCAGTCGTATGTCCTGATACCCTCGAAGACACCATCTCCGTATAGAAGGCCATGGTCAAAGACCGAGATATGGGCCTTATTCTTGTCAACCAGTTTTCCGTTAAGATAGATTTTCACTACACACCTTCATTTGTAATATGATAATCATATAATTATATACAATAACTCATATCATGTCAAATAATCTTGCCGTCCTTCAGGCGAACCGTCTCCTGGACCATCGAAGATATCTTTTCATCGTGTGTCACTATGACCAGGGACATCTTCCTCCCGGACTTCAGATTAAAAAGCAGGTCATAGATCGATGCGCTCGTCTTCGAATCGAGATTACCCGTAGGCTCGTCGCAGAGCAATATCTCCGGCTCGTTCACCAGCGCCCGCGCTATGGCGACCCTCTGCGATTCCCCTCCTGAAAGTTCTCCAGGCCTATGATTTATACGGTTTTCCAGCCCGACCGCTCTCAATATCTCTCTCGCCCTGTCTCTAGTACCTTGCCCCTTGCCCCTGGACCCTGGACCCTTCATCATCCCCGGCAGCATCACGTTTTCGATAGCCGTGAACTCCGGCAACAGATGATAGAACTGGAATACGAATCCTATCTTTCCGTTCCTTACCCCGGAACGTTTTCTGTCGGACAATCTGTAGATATCCACATCGTCTAAAATAATTTTGCCCGATGTCGGCTTATCAAGGCCTCCCATAATATGTAAAAGCGTGGATTTGCCGGCGCCGGAAGGCCCCACTATCGCGATGGACTCAGCCCTTTCGATCTGGAGGCTCACGCCGTCCACGGCCCTTACTTCTTTCGGGCCGCTCCGGTAGGACTTATGTATATCTTTGGCTATGAGAGTCATTCTTTTAGCTTTTAGCTTTCAGCCTTCAGCTATCAGTCTTCAGCTACTCGTACCTCAGCGCTTCCACGGGATCGAGGCGCGAGGCCTGATAAGAAGGGTAGATCGTGGCCAGTAAAGTTATCATGAGGCTCGATGCCACTATCACCGACACATCCTGTATCTGGAGGTTGACGGGCAATCTGTCAATGTAGTATATATCTTTGGGCAGCGTGATGAATTGGTAAGTTTTGAGGCAATGGCAAACGCCCATCCCTAATGCGGCCCCAAGCGCCGTGCCAAGTATCCCTATCATGGCGCCTTCCATCGCGAAGATGGACATGATGCTGAACTTCGTGGCGCCTATCGCCTTGAATATGCCTATATCCTTCGTCTTCTCCAGGACCGTCATTATCAGAGTGCTGGCTATGTTAAGGCATGCGACGAGGACTATCAACGTCAGTATTATGAACATGACGGTCTTCTCCAGTTTCAGCGCGGAAAGAAAATTCTTATTCAGGTCCATCCATGTCCTCACGCTGTACGAAGGGCCCATTTCCGTCTGCAGGCTGCGCCTGATACCGGCGACGTTGAAGGCGTCGTCGGCCTTCACCTCGATGCCGCTCACCAGCCCTTCGACGGCGAAGAGCTCCTGCGCCCTAGGTATGCTCGTAAAGGCGAGGTTCATGTCATATTCATACATGCCGGATTTGAATATGCCGCATATCCTGAAATCTTTTCCTTTCACGTAAGCCGGCGATATGACCGATATGGTGTCGCCCGGTTTTAAGCCGAACTTATCTGCCAGCTCGCTACCGACGATCATGCCGTCCTTGCCGAAGGCAAGCGAACCTTGCACCATGTACTCTCCTATTCTGGAGACCCTTACCTCATCCGATGCGTTTATACCCTTCAAGACGACGCCTGCGACGTTCTCGTCGCGGCGAAGAAGCGCCTGGCCGTTAAGAAAAAAAGACGCGGCTACGACATGTTCGGTGCCGAGCACTTTTGCCAGGAGCTCACCCTCCGGTTTCACGCCGTATTCCGATTCGATCGTTATGTGAGAACTTATTCCGACTATCTTGTCCTTGAGGTCGTTATCGAAGCCGCTCATGACCGCTATGACTATGATGAGCGCGGCCACGCCCACCGCAATGCCCATCACGGAGATAAGGCTTATCACGGAGATGAACCGCTCCTTGCGTTTGGCGGTCAGATACCTCAGGGCTACGAAGGATTGCCAAGCCATTTTACTTCTCTGGTTTAAGTTGGGGAAATAATATGACGTCTCTTATTGAGGGCGAATCTGTAAGGATCATCGCCAGCCTGTCGATGCCTATTCCCAGCCCT
>JAQUQN010000085.1 GCA_028716065.1 Candidatus Omnitrophota bacterium | reverse complement strand
AGACCATTCTGCTTCGCCCTTCAATTAGCAATAGCCGGTAGGGCTACGCAGAAATGAATTCTTGCAGCACTTTCTGCGAAGCTCTACCATAGTCAGCAAGTCGAAGAGCGAAGCAGAAGCTTCGCAGAAATTAGCAGAGCATTTTCTTGATTTTATATCAGTATTTTGATATAATTTTACCTTTATTAAATCCCTGCCAAAAGGAAGGGGAATATTAAGGGTTTCCCTTAATATTCTAGAATAATATACTTCCTTGCGGAAGGAAAAGGAACAGCGAGGCCGTTAGGCCGAGCGTTAGGGAAAAACCATCAGGGTTTTTCCCTAAGGAGCAAAAACGGAGCAAGGCCTACCAAGTTGTTTTCTTGGTGGCCGCAGCGGAGTTTTTGCGACGCCCGCGTAGCTCAATTGGCAGAGCAGGACACTCTTAATGTCAAGGTTCCAAGTTCGATTCTTGGCGCGGGCACCAAAATTCGCCGAAGGCGAATTTTGATCCTGAGTCCCGCCGAAGGCGGGACGAAGGACCTTAAAGATATTTGACTCGAAGCAAAGGTGCTTCGGCAGCTGCAATCCTTGCCAAAGGTCGGATTGCTTAACGCTGCCTCAGCATCGCGTTTGCTTCGCAAACGCGGCGGTAATTCAGTGGTAGAATGCCAGCTTGCCAAGCTGGATGTCGTGGGTTCGAAACCCATCCGCCGCTCCATTCTGCTTCGCCCTTCGGCCAGCAATAGCCGGTCGGGCTTCGCAGAAATTGTAAGAAGCAGAATGTCTCTCCGAAGCCCCACCGTCGTTTTCGTGTTGAAGGGCGGAGGAGGACTTAGTAGTCATTGATAGAGTTAAAAATTGCTTGGCATAATACATATGTAATTTGAAAGGAGAGGTAGTATGAAGATTATGGACTTTTTGGATAAGAAGGCCATAACAGCGAATCTCAAATCGACCGATAAAGAAGGCGCGATAAGAGAGCTGGTAGACCTTCTTGCGAATGCCGGCGATATCAGCGATAGAGACGATCTCGTCAAGTCTATCCTGGCTCGCGAAGCCCTCGGTTCCACCGGCATAGGCCAGGGGATAGGCATACCCCACGCGAAATCTTCCAATGTAAAAGAATTGGTTGCCGCATTCGGCCTGTCTCAAAAAGGCGTCAATTTCGACTCGTTGGACGGAGAACCCGTCCATATTTTTTTCCTCCTGGTAGCTTCGGAAGAAGCTGCGGGCCCCCACCTCAAGGCGCTTGCCAGGATATCAAGGATGCTCAAGGATAAATATTTCAGAGACCTGCTGCGTAAGGCCAAAGACGACAAAGAAGCGCTTAAGATAATACAGGAAGAGGACGCTAAGAATTGAAAATATTTAAGGCGTTTAAGTGGTTATACCCCGGAATGTGGGTAAAGAGGTGGATACTCCTTACCGTATTCGGTATTCTTTTGATATCGATGGGTTTCGTAATGGTACTGTTGGAACAAAGCCCATCGAATAAGACATTTGCCGGACTTATAATAATACTGGGTATCCTGGCGGTCATAACAGGGGTAAAGCGTATAATAAAATCTTTCATAGGGATACTGCTTCCCAGGGGCGAGGCGGACCTCGTCGATAAAGTATATCAGAAAAGGATATTGGAGCGCGGCCCGAAGATCGTTGTCGTCGGAGGCGGTACGGGGCTGTCGATGCTTCTGCACGGCCTGAAGGAATATACCAGTAATATTACCGCGATAGTCACGGTTGCCGACGATGGCGGTTCATCGGGAAGGTTGAGGCAGGATTTCGATGTTTTACCGCCGGGAGATATAAGAAATTGCCTCGTCGCGTTAGCGGACGCCGAACCGCTCATGGGAAAGCTCTTTCAATTCAGATTTGAAGAAGGCAGCCAGTTGAGCGGCCACAGCTTCGGCAACCTTTTCATAGCCGCCATGTCCAAGGTGGCGGGCACTTTCGATGCCGCGATAAAAGAATCGAGTAAAGTACTTGCGATAAGGGGAAGCGTTGTCCCATCCACTCTCGACAAGGTTACGCTCGTAGCAGAACATACCGATGGCTCCGAGACAGTAGGCGAGAGCCGGATACCGCAGGCGAATTTGCCTATAAAGCGGATCATGCTTCGTCCCATAAATTGTAAGCCAAGCGCCGAGGCCATTGAGGCAGTAAAAAAGGCCGACGCGATAGTACTAGGGCCGGGCAGTTTATATACGAGTATAATGCCGAACCTCTTGGTGGGAAAGGTCTATCAGGAGATAGTTTCATCGAAGGCCATCAAGGTCTATGTATGCAATGTGATGACCCAAAAAGGCGAGACCGACGGTTATAAGGCGAGCGACCATCTCAAGGCCATCGTGAGCCATGCATCAGCGGGGATAGTCGATTATTGTATTGTGAACACGGCGAAGATAGCCGATGAGATGCTCAAGAGATATAAAGATGAAGGGTCAGCGCCCGTCATTCCTGATACTGATGCTCTCAAGAGAATGAAGTGCAAGGTGATAGAAGCCCATATCATAAGTACCAAGGATTACGTGAGGCATGACTCGAACAAGCTTGCCAAGATAATAATAGACCTGGTGGGCAGCTTGAAAAAAACGAGAGGATGATAAAGTGGTAGTAGGAAAGACGATCATTATCAAAAATAAGCAGGGCCTTCATGCCCGCCCTGCAGCCTTATTCGTGCAGATAGCCAATAAATTCGACAGTGATATAACCGTAAGCAAGGGCAAGAAGAAGGTCAACGGCAAGTCTATAATGGGGATAATGATGCTTGAGGCCGGAAAGGGCGCCCACGTTATTATTACGGCAGACGGCGAAGACGCCGAATTGGCGGTCAAGGAACTGGAAGAACTGTTGTTGAGCGATATAGAAGATTCAATAATGGGTCAAATGTGATGAAAGAAGCTAAGCCACAGGAAATAATTTTAAAAGGTATACCAGCGTCTCCCGGTATAACATTTGGGAAGACGCTTCTCCTCGACAGGGAGCAGTATGTCATACAGAGGAGGAATATAAAAGAAGATCAGATACAAAATGAGATAAAGCGATTTAAAGAGGCGCTGATCCAGACCAAGAATGAGATATTGGAGATAAAGAAACGTATTTCGGAAGAGATGGGCGTTGAGCATGCCCAGATCTTCAGCGCGCATCTATTGGTAATAGAAGATAGCATGCTCATCGAAGAAGTCATCGCGAAATTGAAGAAGGAGAGATTGTCCATAGAATACATCTTTCAGGATGTGCTGAAAAAGTATATAAAAGTTTTCTCGGAGATGGATGACGAGTATCTCAAAGAGAGGATAAGCGACATAAATGACGTAGGCAAGAGAGTTTTAAGGAATTTAATAGGGGCCAAAGAGGATCCTCTCGGCAGTGTGAAAGAGAGAGTAGTAGTGGTGTCGTATGATCTGTCTCCCTCCGATACCGCTACAATGCACAAGAAGAATATAATAGGATTTGCTACGGATATAGGAAGCCGCACATCCCACACAGCCATCATGGCCAAGTCACTTGAAATACCCGCCGTTGTAGGGCTTGAGGTAGTGACGAGGAGGGTGGAGAGCGGGAATATCATCATAATCGACGGTACGCACGGCACGATAGTAATAAACCCTACCCCGAAGACCCTCAAAAGATATGAGACCGACAGAAAGAGGCTTGCCGACATAGAGCGCCATCTTCTGGAGCTGAAGGACCTTCCGTGCGAGACTCTCGACGGAAGAAAGATAAAACTTGCCGCCAATATCGAGGTGTCGGAAGATATCCCGTCTGTCATTACTCATGGCGCTGAAGGTATAGGGTTGTACAGAACAGAATATTTTTACATGAACAGAAAGGACCTTCCCAGCGAGGAGGAACAGTTCAAGGCATACGCGGAGGTAGCCAAAAGAATAAAGCCGCATCACGTGACCATAAGGACCCTGGACCTGGGAGGGGATAAATTTTTGTCTCAACTCGACGTGCCGCGCGAGATGAACCCGTTCCTGGGTTGGCGAGCCATCAGATTCTGCCTCGCCAGGCCTGATATATTCAAGACACAGCTAAGGGCTATCCTGCGGGCTTCCATGTTCGGCAAGCTGAGGATAATGTATCCGATGATATCGGGGCTTGAAGAGTTGAGGCAGGCGAATGCCATCCTTGACGAAGTGAGGCAGGAACTCAAGAAAGACTCGATACTGTTCGATGAAAATGTGGAAGTCGGCGCGATGATAGAAGTGCCGTCGGCGGCGTTGACGAGCGATATACTGGCCAAAGAGGCGGATTTCTTTTCCATAGGTACCAACGACCTCATACAATATGCCCTTGCCGTGGACAGGGTAAATGAAAAGATAGCATACCTCTACGATCCGGCGCACCCGGCGGTGCTGTTACTGATAAAGAATGTCATAGAGAACGGACATAAGGCCGGTATATGGGTCGGCATGTGCGGAGAGATGGCGGGTGATATTGCGATGACAATCATACTTTTGGGGCTCGGCCTGGATGAGTTCAGCACTTCTCCGATAAATACCCCGGAACTGAAGAGGATAATACGGTCTGTAACCATGGAACAGGCCGCCGGCATAGCTCAGCAGGCCCTCACTCTGTCTACGGGCAGGGAAATCGAAAGGTTCGCGAAGAGAAAATTGAAGGAACTGGTACCGGATATAACAATAGAAGTGGAGTGAAGAGATGATAAGCTCAAGTGATATTAAAAAATACGACAAGTCGAACATGCTGGCGCTTATTGAGTCTTTTCCTAAACAGTGCGCCGAGGCAAGGAATATAGGCGAAGGATTTAAGCTTCCCAAGGGTTTCAAGGCCCGCTTCAAAAATGTGCTGGTGACCGGCCTGGGCGGGTCAGCGATCGGAGCCGACCTCGCGAGATCATACGTTTCCGGCGAGGCCAAGGTGCCCATATTCGTAAACCGTAACTATACATTACCGAATTTTGTTGACGAGGAGACGCTTGTCATAGCCTCAAGTTATTCCGGTAATACGGAAGAGACGTTGAGCGCCTACAGGGATGCCAGGAGCCGGAAGGCGACGTTGATGGCGATAACTTCCGGAGGCGAGTTGAAAAAGATGGCCGAGCAGGATAAGGCGCCCTGCGTTATAATACCTACTGGTTTTCCGCCGAGGTGCGCGCTCGGATATTCATTCTTCCCTCTTCTGGTAATGCTCTCCAAGCTCGGCATAGTGGCGGATAAGACCAGGGC
>JAQUQN010000084.1 GCA_028716065.1 Candidatus Omnitrophota bacterium | reverse complement strand
GTTGCCGATCCTCTCGAGAAATCTATCCATGTCGGCTACCGGCAGTCCTCTCTTTTCGATGCCGGCCTTGAAGACCACCGCTATAGGATATTTGATATTCTTGCCGCAAAGCGCTGCGGCATCTTCGTATCTCTTATCCTTCAGGAGATCGAACACCTTCCTGGAAAATTTCTGCGCGTCGAGTCTTATGGTAAACAAGTGCCAGAGCTTCTCGATGATTATAGCGAGCCCGAGTATAGAAGCTAACAATATCGGGTACATGACCGGCCCGCCTTTTACGAATATCCACATATCACTACCCTTTCATCAGATTTTTTATGAGCATGATAAGGCCTATCAGCGATATAGCGATGCCGCTGATTTTTGGGATAAGGTGCTCCGCCTTCTCCCCGAACCTCTTCTTCACGATAGTAAGGATGCCGCCGACCGCAAGGCCGAACGGTAAAAGAGATATCAGCGTCCCGATCCCGAAGACAGCCACGAGGAGTCCTCCTTTAAGCGCGCTCTTGGTCGAAGCCGCCATGACCAGTATCGCCATCTCGATCGGGCACGGAGGGAGCCCCCTGATTATCCCGAATGTCAGCATCGACAGGTCGCCTCGCATCCCCTTAAACCCCTTCGCGTAACAATGCGACTCCAGCTCATGCGTATGGCTGAAGACCAACAGGCCGAATGCGATAGTTAAGGATGACGCTATTATCTCGAGCTGTTTGCTTATGGACGCGAGGAGATGCGCGCCGACGTAACCGAATATCACTCCCAGGGCAGTATCGGCTATCATCATGCCAAGGCCATATAGAAATACCAGGAAGAGTATCCTCCTGGTATTCTTGCCTATGGCGGTGGCATAAAGGCTCGCTACCGCCTTATCCTCGCATGGTTCGAGGACATGCAATAACCCTATAACGAATGCGGATGTGAGTGTCAGGTCAGAGTTCATAAACCCTAAGTCTTTGAGCCGCAGAAGAAAGCTATCGTATCAATAATGCCTTTACGCATCATCATCACGGCTATAGCGGCCAGGAGAAGGCTCGCTATTTTGGAGAAAGCCTTTGACCCCGCCTTGCCAAGAAAATTGGATATCGCGGCGGAATAGAAAAATACGATCCAGGTGATAATAAGGTTTATCACGAACGAAAGCACTGTGATGAATGGGCCGTATGAATCCAGGAGTATGATTATGGTGGTCAGGACCGCGGGGCCTACAACGAGCGGCGTACCTATGGGCACGGCGCCCATAGTCTCACTCGGAAGCTTATGGCTTTTTTCATACTGCAGTATATCGCGCAGTGATATCGCCAGCAATACGGCGCCGCCGGCTATCTTAAAGTCGGATACCTGAATGCCGAGTATGGCAAATATCCACCTGCCAAGGAATAGGAATAATATGCCTATGATGAAGGCGGTCAGGATGGACTGCAATATCGTCCGCCGCCTTTCCGTTTTCTTGAGATGTTCGGTAAATCCGATGAACATAGGGAGTATCCCTATGGCGTCCATCGCGATAAATATAGGTATGAATGCTAAAAGGAATTCTCTCATAATTAGTATATAATTATATCATATAAAGCCTATACGGACAAGGGAAAGAGAAAAAAGGCAGGGTATTACATACCCCTGCCTTTAAATCGTAAATAAAGACACCTTAAAATCTTATCTTCTGCAGAATTTACCTTTGATGATCCTCTCGGCTTCCAACCAGTCATCCATCGAATGACCCGGTTTGCGGCCTCTCTTTTCGTAGAGCTCGTATGCCTTCTTCGCAACGAGTTTATTCAGATCTTCTGTCGACATAGACGGATTGGAAGATCTGCCAAGCTTTATGGTCGATGTTCTTGCCATAATAATACCCCCTTTCCGTATAGAATAAATTATACCCTTTTTAAAAAATTATGCAATAGAAATCTTCAAAAAATCCGGAATTTCTTTCTTCAAATATTTATAAATATTCTTAAGATGCGTCCTGTACAATTTATCGAACGGATTATCCGAGCCCATATGCGCCTTACCGCTATACCACCAATTCCAGTCGCTCCCTTCGGCTATGTATAGTTCGCGCCAGGCCTTGCGAAGCGCCTCGCTTCCGGACTCGCCCTTCCTTTCAAACTCTTTCGTGAATTTGATAAGGTCCCTCCTCGCTCTCGACAGATAATCCCATGATAAGTTATCCTGCTCCTCCCCTATCCATACCCTGAAATCGTGATTTATCCATGAAGCCGGAAATATATCCTTCAGGACTTTTCGCGGCGGCTCTTCCTGCAGATAGGAGCTAAGCGTTAAGGCCTCGAGCTCTTCATCTTTATCCAGATGCTCATATAATGTTTCGAAGAAGGTCCTGCCGTTATCTTCAAAATATTCCCATGCGTTTTCGCCGTCCATCGCTATCACTACGATACCCGTATCGCTATCGCGCCTCAGATTTTCGGCGACCCTGCGGAAATGGGAGATGAGGTCGTCGGACGCCGCCCGCTGTTCCATCGCGTTGTAATTGAAACTGATAAGGTTGGAAAGGTTCTTGTCCCTGAAGAAGACGGTTATCGGTTTCGAACCCTTCCTGAATTTGTACGGCTGATATATGACTCTCCGGTCTATCATGGCTCCCGGCTTCTGCTTCCTGCCGTGCATCGCGATACTCTTAAATAATATATCCTCATCGGTCGCCACCCACCTTATGCCGTTGTCTGCCATTATCTCGAGCGCTTCATCGGAGACGCTTCCTTCCGAGGGCCACATGCCGAGAGGTTTGCGGTCAAACTCCTCCGCGTGATACCGCACCGCCTCGCTTATATGCCAGTTCGCGTCCTCGGGATGAGAGAACCGCATCTTCGGCAGGTCTGTTCCGGGCATCGATATCCTGGCTATCGAAGTATCGCAGAGGAGCGGTGTTATGGGATGATAGAACGGCGTCGCGGATATCTCTATCTGGCCGGAATCCTGCAGCCTCTTGTATAGAGGGATGACCTGCGCCATTATCTCCTTCTGTTTTGAGATAACATATTCCTTATCCTCCTCCGTATATGAGGAGCCCTTTTCGAAGAGGTCCTTCAGGTTGATGTCTTCATCGACGCTGATGGAGTGGAACCATACGAGGTTAAAGAGCACCTGCAGGTCGAGAAAGTCCTGCGTAGAGAACCCCTTGACCGCATTTTTTAAAGTCCTGTCCGTGGTATTGCGGACTCCTTTTTTAATCAGAAGCTCCGCATACCGCGGGCGCGGTTCTATGAAATGCTTGAAATTTACCCTGAAAAAATTTTCCAGTATGTCAAGTTTGTCTTCGAGGGTAAGCGAGGATGCCTTTTTGACGGCAAGGTCGAGGAAGACATCGGTAGCATCGTTCCGGACATAGTCATTGATCTGTTCTATCAGCGACGGCACGAGATTGAATGTCGCTCTTACGTTATCGAATCCTTCGAGCAGGGCCGCCATCGGAAAATAATCTTTCACCGCATGAAGGCGCACCCATGGCATCAGATATTTGCCGGTGAGGGTATCCTTATAGCAGGGCTGGTGCATATGCCAGAGGAAAGCCACGGATAATTTTTTAGCGGGGGCCATAGCGATGGGTCAGGGATTGTATACTGAATAATCTATATCCGGGAAGATATTATATTTCGATTCACACTCCCTTATATATGTCTCATCCAGGGCGTTCTCCTTCACTTCCTGGTACAATTCATCGAAATGTTCGGCATGTTCTCTCAGACGTTCGACGGCATAAGGGACATGCGAACCGGTCTTCATTATGAAGGCCCAGTCGCTCGACTGCGCAAGCAGGAGTTCGCGGGCCATCTGGTTCAATGCGCGGCGCAGGAGGCCTTTTGCGTTTTTGTGATCCCTGGCCGCTTCGACCATGCGTTCGGCCATCTTATGGACATGCCTGTAAGTCCAGTCGTTGGAGCCTTCGAGCCAGACCTCGCTGTATCCCTTCCATCCCCAGCTTGAATATGCGGGGGCAAGCACCTGGAACTTCTTATACAACTTAAGGTAATCGCTCGGCGTGGCGAGGGCGATGTTATTCTGATCGTACCGTATCTTGCGTATCAGCAATTCCAGCCACTGCGGCCCTTCGTACCACCAGTGTCCGTAAAGCTCCGCGTCATAGGGCGACACCAGTATCGGCAGCCTGTCGCCCATCTGCGACTGCAGAAACTCCACCTGTTTTTCCCTGTTGAACATAAAGTTGCCGGCATGAAAAGCAGCCGTGTCGCGCGCAACATCAGGATCGTACGGTTCCTTATGGTTTGTATTGCCGGTTATCTTATAATATTTTATGCCTGTATTGATCCTGACCCCGTCCGGATTTATATAGGGCCTGATATATTCGTAGTCAAGGTCGAATCCGATATCGCGATAAAACTCCCTGTAGTTATAATCTCCGGGGTAACCCTCGACCGCGCTCCAGACGGCCTTAGACGTCTCCATATCCCTGCCGAAGACCCCTACGCCGTTCTTGCACATATACGGATTGAAGACCCCGAATCTCGGCCGCGGCGTGCCGAACAGTATGCCATGCGTGTCGACAAAGAAATATTTTATGCCGTTCTCTTTAAGGATATCTTCATCGCCCGGGTTGTAGCCGCATTCGGGAAGCCATATGCCTAAAGGCTTCTTGCCATAAACTTTCTGATAGAGATTTACCGCGACCTTTACCTGCGCGCCGACCGTTGCCTTCCTCTCCACCTCCATCAAGGGCAGATAGCCGTGCGTGGCGCAGCATGTTATGACCTCGAGCCTGCCAAGGTCCTGGAAACGCTTAAAGGCATGATTGAGATCCTTCTTGTATTCGTCTATAAAGATGCGTTTGGATTCGAGGAAATCGTTATGATACATATGGGCGAGCCTATTGAAACGCGGATCGAACTTCGTCCTTTCGATCTCCTTGGATGAGAGCTCTATCAACTTATCGATATGCCGGATATATTTATTCTGCAGGTGCTCGTCCATGAACATGGACATGAGCGTCGGTTAGATCGAAATGGTGAGCCTGAAATCCACACCGTCCTTTACGAGGCGGTCGAACGCCCTGATGAGCGGTATATATGTTTCGGTTATCGCCTCGAAGAACCAGTCCTCTTCAAGAAAATCTTCATGTTCGGGATGGCGGACAAACGGCAGGTGCGCATGGAGAACTATCGCAAGATATCCTTTGGGCATAGTAGGTTATTCCGTCTTCCTCGTTACTATAGGTGTTATCTTTCTTCGATCTATTCCGTCA
>JAQUQN010000083.1 GCA_028716065.1 Candidatus Omnitrophota bacterium | reverse complement strand
CGTATAATTCATCGATGGCGGTCTCGAGCGAAAAGAACCTATTCGTTTGCATGTTGATCTTGTAGGAACCGAGCAATTCTTTCTTCGCCGTATCCATCTCCTCTTCGGGAACGGCCGTCGAGATGATCCTGGATATCTCTTCTAACAGTGCCTTTTTGGCGCTGGCTATCTTATCCCTTGAGGTGGCGACATAAAATATAAAATAACCCGTATCGATGGCAAACTTTTGAGCGCAACCCAGCGCATATCCGAACGATTGTTTATCTCGCAGTTCGGAAAAGATGCGCCCGGAACTCCCGGATAATACCGATCCCAGCACCTCAAGGCTATATCTGTCGGGATCCCCAGCTCCTGTTGTTTGGAACCCCAAAAGGACCAAGCTCTCCTCCTTGTCCATTTCGAGGGACTCGCTTTTGATCTTATCGAGGGCCGTTATCTTAACAGGAATGCCGGGTTTTTCGGCCGGATTCATTTTACCGAAGGAATCGTTTATCACCCTGGAGATCAGGGCCGGGTCAATATCCCCGGAAACGGAAAGGACGATGTTGGAGGGGACGCAATACCTCTTATAAAAAGCGAGGATATCTTTTTTCGTGATCGATTCAACAGAATCCGGCTCGCCGAGCACCCTCAAGCTGTATGGGGCGCCCTCGAATAATTCCTTCCTCAGAAGATTTGACCCTTTCCGAAAGATATTGTCATCCTCGAGCCGTATCATAGATAACGTGAGGGCCTTCTCCTTCTCCAGCTCATTTTCAGGACAGATCGAATTGCTTACCAGGTCTTCAATGAGTCTCAAGGCATATTCACTATCATCCCTTAGCACATTCACGTTCAGGCCAAAACTGTTAAATCCGCTGAAGGACGCGATATTTCCGCCCTGCCTTTCTATGGAAGAGGTTATCTCGTCCTCTTTTCTGCTGGCAGTACCCTTTAGCAGCATCGTCGCGGCGAGGTTGGAGATGCCGTTATCCTTCTTATCTTCCGCCGACAATCCTCCGAGCATGGCAAGGCTTATGGAGACCATCGGTATGTTGTCATTTCTCCGTAAGATATATCTCATCCCGTTGGGAAGGGTTTCCATGCGAGCGGGGCGCATCTCCCCGGAAGCCTCTGACGGTTTCGCTTCGGCCGGTGTCGCATTCTCCGGGGGGATCAGCTTTATCAGAGTCATGTTATCTTCGGCGAGATATCTCTCCGCGACGCGCCTGACATCTTCTTCCGATACGGATTCTATGCCCTTTACGTATCGGTGCGAAAAGTCATGGTCACCGGTAAACGATTCGTTCGAAGAGAGGTCCCTGGCCTGCGCCTCGACGGTTTCAAGGGAAGATATGAAGTCTGCCAGTACCATGCGCCTGGCGCCGGATAGTTCTTCCTCGGTCACGCCATCATGTCGCAACCTATTGATCTCCTCAAAAATCGCTTTTTCAGCCGCGTCTATCTTGTCGGCGTCTAGGATAGCGGTTACGGCGAAGAGGCCCGGTTCCCTGGGCGTATAGTTCCATGTGGAGATAGCGTGCACCAGAACGTCTTTCTTTAATAACCGCGCGTTCAATCTCGAATTATCGCCGCGGCCCAGTATCATGGCCAGAACGTCCATGGCGAAGAGATCTGTATCAAGTATGGATGTCGAATGAAATCCCATGGCGAGATAGGAAAGGTTTGCAGGGATCTCTTCGGTCAGGGTACGCGTGCTTATCTGCGGCGGTTCAGTTTCACCGGAACTCACATATGAGTAGTTGGGCTCACGGAAATCCTTGAACTGGGATTCGACCAGTCGTGCCGACTCTTCTTTCTCCATGCCTGCGACGACCGCTACCACGATCCTATTGGGAACGTACATCCTCTCATAATACCGGACGAGGTCCTCCCGTTTTAAGGATTTCAATTTACCTTCATAGCCTATGGGCGGCAATTTATATAGATGTGTCAGGTACGCCGTCTCGTTCAACCTGCGCATGAGCCTGGCCTGCGGCTCGTCTTTATCGAGTTTTATTTCGCTCAAGATGACGTCCCGCTCTCTTTCAACTTCATTTTTATCAAAAGCGGCGTCAAGCAGCATGTCTTTCAATAACGCAAGTGTCTGCGGCAGATAACGCGCAGGCACTATCGTATAGTAACGCGTCATGTCCCGAGAGGTTGAACCGTTTATTATGCCCCCGTATGATTTGATCTCTTTTTCTATGGCCCCTACGGGTCGGGTCGGAGTTCCTTTAAAAACCATGTGTTCCACGAAATGCGATATCCCCGAGCCAGAAAATTCACCCTCAAGGCTCGAACCGGCCATGATGGTTATATCTATCGCGGCCAGATCGGTTCCGGGGTCTTCCCTGGTCAAAAGAGTGAGGCCGTTCTCAAGAATTTTCTTGAAAACGGCCTCTTTCGTTAACTCAATGCCTTTTTGCGCGCCGGATTCCTGGCCAAAAGATGACAGATGCGATAGATACAGCGATAAAAGTAGAACGATTACACAGACACTGGCTTTCTTTGCCGTCAATGTCACATTAACTTTCTTTTTCGGCGTTTTCTCTCGCTGGGTTTCTCGTAATGCTTACGCGCCTTCAATGTTTTCAGGATCCCCTCGCGCTCTATCTTCTTTTTGAATCGTCTCAAGGCCTTTTCTAACGGCTCATTCTCGCCAACGTTGACCTTCGACATATAGGTATCACCCCTTCGCAATATCGATTTGTTCCATTTTATCAGCGCTGGCCGTCTTTGTCAAGAAATCTATTTTTTGCTTTCGGCCGGTTTTAGACTTTTATATAACTTATCCCAGAATTCTTCCGCCCTGATCGCCGTAGCGTAAGAGTCCTTAGCGTAATAATATACGGAATTATCGGATGAAACGACCCTCACGTTACGCCTCTGCCTGGAAGGTGTCTTGTCCAAATAGGCCTTGATGTATTCGTCGGCGTCTTTCACGGGGATGACCTTCAGGCTGGGCCTGTTCCTGTATTCTATCGCGAGATACTCGTTCTTGCTGTCAAATACAAGCAGGATGGGGTCTCTGTGGGTCCGTTGATATTCGTCCAGATATCGTATCAGGGTCCTGGCCGGTTCCAGATAATCTCTTTCATCATCGGCGATATCCGACATTCTGTTCCTTATGAGATTCCAGGCATCGATAACTATGGCCATGGCTTATCAGAACGTTACGCTTGGCGCCGCTTTCGCCTTCTCTTCGGCCCTGAAATATTCGGTCGCCGGTTTATAACCGAACATTGCCGCGACGATATTTCCCGGTATCTTCCTGACCGTCACGTTGTAATCCCGCACGGCTTCATTATACCGCATCCTCTCGACGGCTATGCGGTTTTCCGTTCCCGATAGTTCATCCATGAGACGAAGGAAGGTCTGGTCCGCCTTCAGGTTCGGGTAATTTTCTACGACGAGGAGGAGCCTGGACAACGCGCCATCCAGGTTACCCGCCGCGCTGATCTTGTCATCGATACTCTTCGCGGAAGCCCACTGCGATCGTGCCTTCGTGACATCTTCGAGCAATCCCTTCTCGTGCGCGGCGTAACCCTTTACGGTATTGACGAGGTTGGGTATGAGGTCGTAGCGCCTCTGCAGCTGGTTCTCGACCTGCGCCCACTTCGCCGTGATATTTTCGTGTTTTGAAACGATAGTATTATAGACGCTGCCCAGAGCCACGACTATAATAGCCGCCACTATTACAATAGCAATCAAGAAACCTTTCATATATTAAACCCTCCTTTTTTTAAAAACCTCCTCCGGCTCCTCCTCCGCCTCCGCCCCCGCCGCCAAATCCTCCGCCCCCGCCGCCAAATCCTCCGCCCCCGCTCCATCCCCCGGTAGTGAAGGTGCCGCCGTAAGCCTGCGGACCAAAGAAATTCTTTCTCTTGTGCGAAGGGGTTTTATGCCAGTAATGCAGCCGGAATAAGAGAGAGGCTATGTAGCTCAGTACGACGAGGATCCCCAAAAATGGCGTGATCCCCGAAAGAGCGAACGCAAAAAGCAGCGTGAATGGCAATCCTATAAATACCGGCCATGGCAGGTTCCAGAGGAAGAAAAAGATGGGAATGAAGATATACATAAGGAACGGCGCAGTTTCTTTCTTCCGTACAACATGTTTTAAATCGGCCGAACCACTTAGCGTTACTTTTGCCTCATCGGATATCTTCTGGGCTATGGCGGAAACACCGTTGTAAAGGCCCTCGCCGTATTTACCGTCCTTGAAATAAGGCACCATGTAATTCCGGCCTATCTCACCGCAGAGGCCGTCGCTCAGAGTGCCTTCTATTCCGTATCCTGTCTCGATCCGCCAGCGCCTTTCCTTGACCGCCAGGAGGACCAATACACCGTTATCTTTACCCTTTTTGCCTGGCCTCCAGCTGTCGAAAATCAGCCGCGCATATGAACGTTCATCATAAGGCGCGATGGAAGATACGGTAAGGACGGCTATTTCTGCGGATGTCTTACGCTCCAGATCGCTTATCAGGCTATCCATCTTCTGCCTGTAATGGTCGGATATGACGCCTGCGTAATCGTTAACCCATCCTTTTGGCTCAGGTATCTGGTCTTTCGCAAAGAGCGGCACCGCAAGAGTGCAGACGCAAAAAATTATTATCTTTATCCATATTTTCGGCATCGATTATATGGAACCCCACGGGCTTACGCCCGTGGTTCCTTTCTTTGCCCCCACCAGATTTGCGAAGCAAATCTAACGGTGGGGGTATCCGCCTACCCACTTCAGTGTGACATCCGCCGAAGCATCTAGCCTATTACACGTTGATTGCGAAGGCGGATAAATTAAACGCGGTCTATGGCCCGCGTGATATGTTCGAGGTCGGTCATGAAACCGGAGAACAATCTTTCGGTGACCTTTTGGGTTAACCGCAGGTTCTTCTCTTTGGCCTCGGCAATTTTATTGAATGTCGAGGTGTCGATCTCGAACTCGCCGGCTATGTCAGCGAAAACGCCGCCTTCCGGATGTTCACGGCGCTCGCCCTTCAACTTTAGGAAATTTCTCAAAATGTGCAAGGTGGAGGTAAATGTCCTGAATAAGGCATCGCGCATTATCGCAGCGCTCTGTCCGTGAAGATAGGTACGTTTCATGCTGATGAGGTGCGATTTCAGTTCATGTTCGCATTGGAACCTCAAATTCGAGATATCTATCTCAAGGCCGCTTAAAAGATCCCTGCCGTACAAGAGGACGTGTTTCTCTTTCATGTCGAGAAACTCTATGGGGAAGACATCTGTTGAACT
>JAQUQN010000082.1:2430-5275 GCA_028716065.1 Candidatus Omnitrophota bacterium | reverse complement strand
TTCCGCTTGGGATTTTTTATTTAAAACAAAGGAGGATTGCATGGCTATAGTTTATTCTTTAATTCTATTGGTTATCGTTATATTTTTCCTGGGGATACGTATAGTGAGGCCGACACATAGAGCTCTCATCGAACGGCTGGGAAAATATCACCGGTTCGCGATGCCCGGATTCAACTGGATCATCCCCATGATAGAAAACCTGGTCCCTATAAATATTACGGAACAGATGGTTGACGCCGAACCGCAGGAGATCATTACAAACGATAATCTCAATGCGCGGGTTGACGCGCAGGTTTATTTTAAAGTAAAAGAGGACGAAGCGAGCGTAAAAAATTCCCAATATAACGTGAATACTTATAAATATCAGATAGTCAATCTCGCGCGGACGACCTTAAGGAATATAATCGGGACCCTTACCCTGAAATCCGCGAATAGCGAAAGAGGCAAGATCAATTCCGAATTGCATAAGACGCTTAAAGAGGAGACGGGTAATTGGGGCATTGAGATAGTAAGGACGGAATTGAAAGAGATAGACCCGCCGAAAGACGTTCAGGAGACGATGAATAAGGTCGTCAAGGCGGAAAACGAAAAAATAGCGGCGGTAGATTTTGCTACGGCCAGAGAGACCGTAGCGGATGGAGAAAAGCGCGCGAGCATTAAACAGGCGGAAGGGATCAAACAGGCGCGCATACTGCAGGCGCAGGGAGAAGCGGAGGCCATAAAGTTGGTGAACGAAGCGGCTGAAAAATATTTCATAGGAAATGCGCAGCTCTTGCGGAAGCTCCAGGCCCTTGAGACTGCCCTGGAAGATAATACAAAGATCATAGTGCCGTCCGAGTCCGACTTGGTGAATGTAATAGGCGATTTGGCAGGTGTAGTGCCTATCAGGAAAAAGAAGACGGCCGAATCGAAAAACGAAGAAAATTAGCAATTAGCCGACGTTTAAACGTTGTCTACACTGTGGATAATTTTCTACATGAACAAAGATATAAAATACCTCATATCCAAAATTATCCTGCGTTCTTTCGCGACGGGATGCGTGATCGCAGGTTGGCTCTTAAACTCGCCGATCCTATTCTGGCCAGGCATCGTGATAACGGTCTTCAGCTTTTTCCTATAGAGGCATACCCATGAAGAAACTGATACTGGTCGTATTGCTGATTATCGTAGTAGTCGGGGCGTGGCTCTATTTCGTGAAAGGGTATGTCGGTATCAGGCAGCGGCCCGCGGTGCCCGCCAATTTAATCGACATAGCCAATGTACCCGGGACAAAGAATATCCGCATCATCATCGACCCGGTCCTGATGAGCAAGTCGAAGCTCAGTTCGGATATCTTCCAGTCGGGCCTATCCAGGCCTCATCTCCACGGGTCTGAAGCGAACATATTGGCCATCTCCGGCGGCGGCGCCAACGGCGCGTATGGAGCAGGGACGCTGTGCGGATGGACCGCTTCTCACGAACGGCCAACCTTCGATATAATCACCGGCGTTAGCACGGGAGCCCTCATAGCTCCGTGCGCCTTCATCGGGTCTTCATACGACCACATCATCCGTGATATCTATACCAACACATCCGACGCCGACATAATGAAGCAGAATATCATAGAATTCCTTTTTGAGGGGCGGCCTTCCTTAATGGATACAGGGCCCCTTAAAGATATTTTGAAGAAGTCCGTTACGATGGACATATTGAATGCCGTGGCAAAGGCACACAACGAGGGCAGGCGGCTTTACATAATCACCAGTAATCTCGACGCCAGGCGGCTCGTCCTGTGGGACATGGGAACCATCGCCTCAATCGGAACTCCTCAGGCGCTGGAACTCTTCCGTACTATCATGCTCGCATCCGCATCTATACCGGTGGCGTTCCCTCCCGTCATGATAACGGTAGAGGCGGGCGGCAAACTTTATGACGAGATGCACGTCGACGGTAGTGTCGGGACGCAGCTCTTCGGGGCGCTGCTCCTGGTGGGCCCGGTCAAGGACGAGGGCGTAAAGACGAACGTATATCTCATAAGGAACGGAAAGATAGCCGACCTTCCGGGCGAGGTCAAGTACAAGATATGGGACATCGCCTCTGCGTCATTCTCGACCCTCATCACATGGCAGAGTTACGGCGACCTCTACCGCTTTGCCGCGCTTGCCAAACAGGGGAGTATTAATCTCTACATGACGTTCATACCGTACGAGTTCAATGAGTCGCGCAAGGGGGAGTTCGACCAGGTCTATATGCGGAAACTCTTCAACCGCGGCTACGAATCCGCGAAATCGGGTAAATGCTGGGTCGACTATGGCGAGAGCGCCATGCGTCAGTTGATCGTGGGGGAGAGGACGCGGTAGTAAAAATATAAAATACATTATCGGAAGTTTTGCATTTTTTGGGTTTTACGGATATACTTGTCAAAAAGGAGGTATGCAATGGAAGCAGCGGTCTTTATCGCCAGGATCTTCGGGGTATTTTATCTGGTCGTAGCCGCGGGAATGGCGCTCAACAGAAAATTTTACCAGAAGGTCATGGAGGACTACCCCCACAACCCGGCCCTCATATTGTTCTCGGGGATATTCGCGCTCGTCACGGGCGTCGTCATAGTGCTGGTCCATAATGTCTGGGTGGCAAATTGGACCGTCGTAATCACGATAATCGGCTGGATGGCCATCCTCAAGGGGACGTGGCTGGTGATCTTCCCGAGTACTGTCTCGAAGTTCATGAAGATTTACAAGAAGAACAGTAATTTGTTACTGGTCCATTCGGCCATCGCATTTATCCTGGGCCTCTTTTTGACCTACTTGGGCTACTTCGCTGGGTAGATAGATAATAAGTAGGGGACGTTTAAACGTCCCCTACT
>JAQUQN010000082.1:0-2330 GCA_028716065.1 Candidatus Omnitrophota bacterium | reverse complement strand
GTATCGATCACGACAGGAAACGCAGGCAGATATTAGCGGCGAAAGTTTCACTTGTCGGCTCGATCGTCCTTTTTATTCTTTCGTTCAGCGTGGGTATTGCCGTGGATTCCATAACATTGTTATTGGACGCTTCGGCGAGCCTTATCATACTCGTAGTGGCCTTATTGATGCATGTGTCCATCGAGAAACTGCATAAAAAACCGGATGATACCTTCAACTTCGGATACGAAAAATATGAACCCTTGACCGTCGTAGTACAGGGGATATTGATAATCGCGACCTGCGTTGTAAGCATGAAGTTCGCCATTCAGGATATCATTCATCCGGACGATATTCATGGCTACTTCCTGCCGGTAATCAGCACATTTCTCTGCGGGATAATAGGCGTGAGCGTTTTCAGCTATCTCAAGATGGTCTCGAAGAGGACCGGTTCGTCCATCATGAAGGCGGCGTCTTTACACTGGCTTACCGATACCGTATTATCGTTTGGAGTTTTCGTAGGATTTCTCACAGGGCTGGTACTGCATGGCCTGGGTTATACCCGGATAACGCCTTACATAGACCCCGCCATGGCGATAATCCTGGCGGCCTTCCTTATCAGGGTCCCGGTGAAGACGGTAACCCATAGCGTCCTTGAACTGCTGGACGCGGTCCCGCACGGAGACGGCGAGAAGGTAAAGAAATTGATCGAACGGTATAAGCCCGCCTCATTCGCCGTTCATGAGGTGAAGATGCGCAAGGCAGGCGAAAAGATATTCATTCATGTATGTTTCAATCTGAAGGATGACTCAAGCACCAGGCAGATAGCGCAATTATTCGAGGCATTTGAACGCGACCTGAAGGGGCATTTCAACAACTGCGACCTCACGATATGTTTTAAACATCTATGATAATGAAAGATGGAGACATCGGCCGCCTTTTGATGTAAGATACAAAGGTTATATGGAAATTTCGAAAGTTTGGTTACCGATACTCTTGGCCTTTCTGGCCGGCCTCTTTACCTTGATAGGCAGCTTTGTATCCTTTTTTATAAGGGACCTCAAGAAGTCTTATCTGGAATTCTCTTTAGGATTATCGGCTGGAGTGATGATCTATATATCCTTCGTGGAGATCCTGTCGTCGGCCATCAGAGAGATCGGTTTTCTGAAAGCGAACATGGCGTTCTTTGGCGGCATCTTCCTCATCATGCTTTCCGATTTTTTCATTCCGCATGAATACATCGAAGAACATATCGAAAAGTCCGGCGCCGACAAGAGGATCATGAGGGCCGGTATCTTCATAGCGCTGGGCCTGGCGATCCATAATTTCCCGGAAGGGCTGGCGGTCTTCATGAGCTCCATGGTAAATATCAAATTAGGCATTTCGCTGGCAGTGGCGATAGCGCTGCATAATATTCCCGAAGGCATCGCCGTCGCGATGCCGATCTTCTACGCCACGAAGAGCAGAAAGAAGGCATGCTGGTATTCTTTCTTGGCGGGAATCGCGGAGCCCATCGGCGCGATCGTGGGCATGTTCATCCTGATGCCGTTCCTTAACCAGACGGTCCTTTCTTACTGCCTTGCCGCAGTCGCCGGGATAATGGTCTTCATCAGTTTTGATGAGCTGCTCCCCTTATCATGCGAAAGCAAGAAGTCGCACGTGGCCATTTTGGGTATCATAGCCGGCATGTTGATAATAGCCCTGAGCCTCCATTCTTTTTAATAAATGACTTGCAACTCTCCCGGAAAAGTTCTATAATAACTCCCTAGGGAAACAGCAATACTAGATATTTACCAAAGCCAAAAGGAGGAAGAAAAATGGCTTATCAAGGTGGTGGATTCGGAGGGCCGCGAGAGATGCATAAGGCGATCTGCGCGGAATGTAAGAAAGAATGCGAAGTTCCTTTCAAGCCTAGGGAAGACAGGCCCGTTTATTGCAAAGAGTGTTTTGCGAAACGCAAGAACGAAGGCCGTTAAAAGGATATTCGAAGATCAAGGGCAGTGGTCGTTTTTTGAAGTAAGATAAATGGCAACTGCCCTTGATTATTAACCGGGGATATCATGAATACAAGGAGAGGCAAGATGAGACTGGTGTTTTTGATTTTGTTTCTTGTAGCGGCGGTAAGTTTCAGCGTTAATGCGGCAGCGGGAGGCAAGATGGCGATAAAGGACGGCAGCGAAGTGGCATTCGATTATACGCTAACGGTGGATGGAAAGGTCATGGATAGCTCCATGGGCCGGACGCCTCTTGAATATAAGCAGGGAGATAACCAGCTCATACCCGGGCTGACTAAGCAGATGGCAGGATTAAAGGAAGGGGACGAGAAGAATATAGTCGTCCGTCCCGAAGAG
>JAQUQN010000081.1 GCA_028716065.1 Candidatus Omnitrophota bacterium | reverse complement strand
TTCTTCGAAAGGAGCATAACCCTGAGCATATCTATCTCTTCCTGGGCTTTTTTAATTTCCGCATCCAGTTCCTTTATCTTCGGGCTGCGGGCTATTACCTCTTTAGCTTTATTTTCATCACTCCCATACTCAGCCGCGATGTACGATTTAAGTTGGGATATATCTCTCTGAAGCATTACAATACGTTTCTCAGCTTCGTCAAGCTCTCCCTCTACTTCCGTCAAACTCTTCGAATGTTCTTTGAAAAACTCTATCTCCTGGATCATCTCTTTGAGAAACGCCGGGTCGAGGATAGCAAATTCGCCGTGAAGTTCAGCGTCAGTCGCGCAATGGACGCCGTTGAATATATACGGCTTTTCCTTTTGTTCAGCGGTCAAAATTTTATCAAAGACATGGAAGCGCAGGCTGCTCTGATGGGCCTCTTTAGAATTTGTGGCCCCAACCAATACGGCTTTGACAAAATCCTGTTCGGATGTCTTTTTTTCATCTAATAATTCATCCGATGTAATTCCATGCCGCGTCAAGATCATCTGACGCGAAACGCCTTCTTTTCGTTTTATGATATACTTGCGCGGGAGCTTGGATAAGTACGTGATAGAATCTTCCAGTTCCTGCAAGACGTCTAAAATACCCGCGTTTCCTTCCGCCCTGTATTTATTTTTGTTTTCTTCTATCCACGCGTTAAGGGCCTTGCCGTCTTTTCTTGCCAAGTATTCGAGCACCTTCCCGATACCGACTCCCAGAGGTGGCAATTTTTCTATGGACCTCATCGGCCCCGTGAGGCCCCAGCGTGATAAGACAACGTCGGGTTTGGACGAAATGGGTTCTTTGCTTCTGTAGACTATGTCATAATCCTCCTGTAAAATCCCTGCCAATCCTTTCTCCGCATCAGTCCCTGCTATTCCACCCTTAAGAAGGATGGTTGCCAAATTCTCATTTTTAAAATACTCGATCAGATCCTCGACAAAACGGGGAGCGGAATTCAGGTAGGCGTTTGCGAAAACCCAGAATCCTTCCGGCCCTGTCCATGGCAATTCAAAAACCTCTAATTCTTCATGATAATATGCCGATTTTTTCTTATTGATGTGCTTTCCGACATTGACTATGTAATCGACGGCTTTGATCGCGGGTTCGTCGTTTCCTCCGGGGAAGAATGCGTCGCCGACAAATATGACCACACCTTTCGGAAAGGTCTTATCCAACGATATGCGCAAAACACCGTCTCCCTTATCAATACCCTCAGGCGTTATATCTATCGAACTCTTGCCGGAAATCCTTGCCTCAAGTTCTATGCCTTTCTTAGCAAAGGCCTCTTTAACCCTCTTCCAACAATCTTCTCTTACACTCTGGCCGTCTTCGGTGTTAAACAAATCTTTTTGTCCGGAGGTGGCATCTTTGCCTACCATCATGAGCGTTATTTGCGTTATTACCTCTTTACCGTCTTCAGTTGTTACCTTTCTTTCATCTATTATCTTCCTGTCGCTCTCTTCATTATATTTGAACGACTCCCAATCTTCGTCGGTAACATCTTTTCTTACCTCTCTTATAAGTTCTTTGGCGCTACGCCCGTCTCTGCACTTGCTTTCATCTATACACTGCTTCAGGATGTTCAGTACCTCCTTATACTCAAGATTTTCTATAAATACTCTTATGTCGGTAGCGACGGAGCATACGAAGCCGTTTTTCTTTGCATCGTACACATAAATTTGTGTTCCATTGTCGCTAGCTATAAAAAGGTTCTTTAACAGGCTTCTATCATCAGGCGGAATAAGTTTGAGCAGTTCTTCCAATTCCATTTCACCGATCTCAATCTTATCCGTGTCAATTTTGGCTAAATATGCGGCTATCGGTTTTAAAAATTGACCGTCAATCCGTCTCTTGCTTATACCGGATAAGATAACGAACGGGATGCCTTTTTTCAATATATCTATGACAATTTTTATATTCTTCTCGCTTATCGGCTTATTGGGTTCTGTTACGGTTCCGTCCAGATCGCAGACGAATATCGGCTTCTTGGGCTGGCTGGACAACATCTCCCTAAAACTTGCGAGGACTTTTTTCTTCTTTTCTTCAAAGGCATTGGCGGCGGCCCTCTTAGCCGTTTCCTCATCCCAGTTAAGCGCCGCGGCTATAACGTAAGCGTTTAAAACCATCGGCGCAACTCTTTTTACCCAATCGCTTATATATTCATCTGATACTATATTCTCTTTAAAAGCAGTATTAAGCACCCGCAGTTCTTTCGGATATGTGGCGAGGCTATTGTTGATAAGATCGAACTTATCTGCAAAACTGAATTCTTGAGGCATCCGTTTATCCGCATAGCGATCATTCCAGCTATACTCTTCAAACAATCCATATATCGTCCCTATATCATAATTTTTGGTCTTTGTCTCGATATATTCTCTTACCTTTTCTACCACCTTTTTAACCCCTTCCGGGTAGTCTCTGTCGATAAATATCTTATCATCGACCATCCTCTGGCAGAAAAGTCCGTAAGTGATAACGTTGCCCTTCATGCTTCCTGCCACCGTTTGCTTGATTTTATCTATCTCTGCTTCATCGTCTACTCCCAGACTTTTACAATGTGTCTGGATAAATTCATCACGTTTTTCCCAAAGGACCTTCATACATACATCTTCGACATCACCGGCATCCGGGCGCCTTAGCTCTTCTCTTATCCCCCGAACCAAGTCATCCAGCACTCTTTTTGTTATAAGATCTACTATCTCGGGCGAATCAGCGAGAGATTGACTTGCCTGCAAAGGGATAGCAGGGTATGCTCCGCCGTACTTCAATTCCTTTGTAAGGCCAAGCTGGTTCCATACTTTCACATCGTTAGCGGTAACCCCGCCCAAGAGAAGCGGTTTAGCGTATTCGTTTTTTCTTTCTTTCAACTGGCTTATTAATGCCTGGTATCGCGCTAATTTTTCTGGTTTGGAGTTTATATCTTCATCAAAGATCCTTCCGATCGTCATGTGAACGACGTCTGTGTATCTACACGAAACTTTTTCGCCGCGTAACTTGTCTCTCATGTTAAACAGATTATTATCTGCCACATAGCCCAGCGCCACGATCTCTCCCCGGTCGGTCAGGACGAGGTCTTTATAGTAGAATTTGGCTCTTATGGTATCAAAACCCGAGGCAATGCCTCTTGCCCTGTTCAATTTTTCCATTCTGTAATCGTTATCTTGGGGCGCGGTTGGTGTATTCGTATTTGGGATTAATGACGCGATGGTAATATGCAGTTCTTTTGGATCGTAAAAATACAATTTCTCCGGATCGGGTTCTATCTCTCTTAAGGCTTTCATTATCCCGGATATATTTTCCGTTATCGCGTTCTCAAGCGGCCATCCCAAAACCAAAGTCATGCCGTCCCCGCGCCTGTAGTCCCATTTACCATCTTTAAATTCAAACTGCTCCCTGGCCTTCTTTATCGCGTTGATATCTAGGTGTTCGGGAAAGTCTCCCATCGCTTCATATCTTTTGTCCAATGCAAAATTGATATCCTCCGCCCTAAATGTCGTCTCCGGCGATTCAGCATCGCGCGCATGACCTATAATCTCAATTAGCTCCCTATCCTGCTTATCGACATCGGTAAATAAGCTGTTAACGATTAGGCTGATTATGGCATCAATAGGCTCGCGACTGAGCTTCTCGTCCGCAATGGTCTTCTCCATGTATCCCATGGTTGCGGGGAAAGTTTCGATATCACCCTCTTCTCTTTGTTTAACCATCGTATACCTGTTATTTCCGTGCTCGAATATTTCGCCGCAATAGAGTATTGATATCAGGCGAGCCATATCTTCTTTCGGTATGCTAATCTCTTTTTCAAAGCTAGGGAGATCTTTCAGAAATGCCTTATAGTCATTGTTATACCGTATTAATATCTCCAGATCCTTGGGCAACTCGATCCCTTTTTCTTTTAATATCTCGAGTGACTTTGTGGGAACATCAAAGATCGAGCGCGCCACTTCTTTTTCGACATCGCTCAGTTCGCGGTTATTCAACAGTTCTCTCAACGCCCTGACGAATATATCGTAGTCGGTATCGCCTTTAAGCCCCCTCATTCTCCCGTCCGCGATGAGCAGGTCTACAGCTTTCTTTATTGATATTTTTCTTATATCGGGCCTTTTGGCTTTTATAGCAGTTTTTATCCTGTTTGATAAATCTATGAACATCTCTTCATGTCTTCCTCTTATATCTGCTCCGACGTCGTGAAGAAGTGATGCGTATTGCAATAATCTCATCTGTTCTGGCGGAAGTTTCAGTTCCTCCCCTATCTTCATGTTGATAGCTGTAACTCTTTTGACATGCGGTTTTATAAAGCCGTGGTACCAAGTCTCCGTGATCTCTTTCGGATCGACACTGTATATATTGGTAGGTTGCGGAGATTGTGATACTATTGCGGTTTTTGTTGGTATATCTATTCCGAGCTTATCACGAACTATGCTTGCTAAAAATCCCCTGACCTCTTCCGGAGTCGGCGCATTCTCTAACCCCGGCTCATTTTTCCTGATATTTTCGTAACTCGCGACCCATCTATTGAGCGCGTCTTCGCATCGTCCTTTATCGCCATCGGCAAGTGAAAGTAAAACGCTTAGGAATGCTGTACCGTATTGGTTCTTCGCTTCTTCTATTTTCGCCGGATCGGCCAAATTTCTGATCGTCCCAAGGAATGCTCCAGCCGCGATATAATACTGCCCGCTCTTTAAGAGATTCTCATACGGTTCTTTCTTGTTTGTGAGGATCGCCACGTACGGACGCTCGCCTTTGGACGAATCGAACTTCGGCAGAATAACGAGGTATGAGGTCTGCCTCTGTTTCAGAAGCTGCGTCAGCCCTTTTGTGTGGTAACCCCCTGTGATGAGGGCAGCGACGGATTGACCTTCCTCATCCATCCTCTTTATTGTGTTTGCGAGCATGTAGGAATTACGGTCATCCGCTGTTTTATAGAAGTCTACGGCTAGAGGTATATTATCGAAAATCTTGTCAAGGTCGTAATTAGTGTTTATTAAGACATTATACTTAATAGATGCGTCTTTAATAAATAAGGCAAAGTCTTCTTTATTGAAGTTATTTAGATTCTCGATCAGGAATGCAACATCCTGATTGGTGAGCTTTATCTCGAATAAGTCCTTGATTAAAGCGATGAATCTGGAATAGTCATGTATCTTTCTCTGATACTGGTTGGTGAAGAGTCTTTCTTTTACTTCACCCTCATACTACTTAACCTCTTCGAATATGGCGATCAGGTCTATGGACTCGTATAAGGTGATGTAATCGGTATAACGGATGAGGTTTTCATATGGCTTAGGGTCTATGCCGAACCTTGAGCCGAGTTCC
>JAQUQN010000080.1 GCA_028716065.1 Candidatus Omnitrophota bacterium | reverse complement strand
TGCCGGCGCGTTTATTGACCACCAGAAGATATTCATCCTCATATACTATATCGAGAGGTATATCCTCGCCCTTCATGTCGAAGGGTACAGCCTCGGGTATCTCTATCTCTATGACATCCCCCTCGCTTACCTTCTGGTGCGTCTTGGCCGGGGAGCCTTTAAACAAAACGTGCTTGTTCAATATCAGTTTCTGTATGAAAGAACGCGAGAACCGGTCGCTAAGCTTCTCGACAAGGAATTTATCCAGCCGCTTGGCTCTGTCTTCTCCCGTTACCTCAAACCTGTATTGCCTTTTTTCCATGTGGAAATCCTGCGCGCGAAAATAACGGCCGCCGCGGTAAAGAGTAAAATACTGAAGAACTGCGACATGGTCATGCCGAACGCTACTTTGGGATTGTCGCCTCTAAGGAACTCTATAAAAAACCTCTGGGTCGAATAAAGAAGGCAGTATCCCAGGAATATTTCGCCTTTAAAACGCCTGCGTTCCTGCCATTTAGCGAGGATGATGAATATCGAGATCAGGGCAAGGCAGGCGTAAAGCTGCGTCGGGTGCACGGGACTGCAGCTACCGGGAAACACGACCGCCAGAGGATAACCGGCGGGAGCCTCGACCCCGAAACAACACCCGTTCAAAAAACATCCTATTCTGCCTACGCCCTGGGCCAACGCTATGTAAGGAGAAGCCATGTCCGCGGCCTGCCAGAAATCTATGGATTTTTTTTTCATATACCAGAGGACCGCGGCAAGGCCTCCGAAAAAAGAGCCGTACCAGATAAGCCCGCCCCTGGAAAGATTGAAAACCTCGGCCGGATGGGCAAAATAATATTCGAGATTCAGAATGATATACAATAGCCTGGCCCCTATGATCCCGGATATGAGCATCAGGATAAGCAGGTCTATCATCTGATTCCTGTCGAGGCCGAACTTCGGGGCTTTTCTGTATATGAGAAACGCGGCAATGGCAAACCCGAGAGCCACCATCAGGCCGTAGGAATAGACCGTGAAAGGCCCTAATTTCATGATGATTGGATGCATAGCGGATTATTTTGTTAAAATAAACTTGAAAGCCAATATTACCGCGCCGATGGTTATGCTCGAATCGGCCACGTTGAAGACAGGCCAGATGCGGAAATCCAGAAAATCTATGACGTAACCGAATCTCACCCTGTCTAGAAGATTACCGCAGGCGCCGCCAAGCAAAAGGGCCAGGGCGAGAAAGAGGATATAGTCCTTAAGATTGTTTCTCCAGAGATATACTACTATGAGCGATATGACAGCAATGGAGAGCAATACAAAGAACAATCTCTGGTCCTTTAAAATACCAAAGGCCGCGCCCTTATTGAAGACGAGGGTAATATGAAAAATACCCGGAATTACTTTTATAGATTGGGCTTCGGATAACCTTTCGCAGACAAAGGCTTTTATAATTCTGTCAAAGACAAATATTGAAGAGCTTATGAGGAAGACATACGCCGCGTTAATGGCCTTTTGGCTCGCCCTTACGATCATTTGCTTTCATTTTTCTTCTGGCAGTCTATGCAAAGCTCCGTATGAGGCAGCGCGCCCAAGCGCCTCTTGGCTATGAGCTTGCCGCACACCAGGCAGCTACCATACGTTCCGTCTTCTATGCGCTTCAGCGCTTCGTCTATGGCGTAGAGGAGTTTCTGTTCGTCCGTGGCCCTGCCCAGAGAGAATTCCCTGTCATAATTGTCGCTCGCCACGTCGGCCATGTGATAGGAATAGCCGGAAAGGTCGCCGGATGCGTCACGCTGCGATCTGTTCAACGCCTCTCTGGTGATATGGGATAGTTCCCCGCCGATCTTTTCCCTTTCCTTTAAAAGCATATCCTTATATTTCTTCATCTCTTTCTTCAGCATCTTCTTCTTTTTGGGCATCTTCGTCCTCTCCTTATCTTATATATTCTTGACGCATCTGGCGCAGAGCGTCGGATGCTCTTTATTCATCCCGACGTCTTTAGTATAATTCCAGCAACGCTGGCATTTCTGCCCTTCGGCCTTCTCTATAGAAACAACTACAGGCGCGAGGTCCTTTGCGCCGGCGTTTCCTTCGCAACTCTCCTTTACGGCAACTTCGGAGACTATAAATAAATACCTCAATTGCTCTCTATTGTCAACTAAAAGCTTTTTTATATTTTCGTTGCCCGCTGTAAGGACCACCTCGGTCTCGAGGCTCGACCCTATCTCGCCGGATTGGCGTTTCTCTTCTAACTTCTTCAACACGGCCTCTCTGACCGATATGAGAGCGGACCATTTCTCGTTCAATTTCTCATCGTGCCATTCTTTAGTCTTACCTGAAGGCCATGCTTCCATGTGAACGGACCCGGATGTACCTTCCGGCATGAGACGCGACCACGCCTCTTCCGAGGTGATGGACAATATGGGAGCCATTATCTTCAACAAGGCATTCAATATCTCGAATATCGCCGTCTGGCCTGACCTGCGCTCCAGGGAATCGGCTTTATACGTATACATCCTGTCCTTCAGGATGTCCAGGTATACCGACGAGACCTCGTAAATGCAGAAATTATAAACTTCCCTGTAAACTTTATGAAAAGAGTACATGTCGTAATTTGCGGCGGCGGCATTGATAACGGAAGAGAGCTTGGACAATATCCATCTGTCTATTTCGAGCATCTTTCCATGCGCGACGCGGTCTTTCGCGGGATCGAAATCGTAAAGATTGCTCAACAGATATTTGTAGGTGTTCCTTATCTTCCTGTAAGCGTCCGCAAGCCGTGTCAGTATCTCATCCGACATTCTGATATCCTCGGAGTAGTCGCTTGAAGCCACCCAGAGCCTCAATATGTCGGCCCCGTATCTCTTCATGACCTGTTCGGGCGTGATGACGTTGCCCATCGACTTCGACATCTTCTTCCCTTCGCCATCCACTACGAAACCGTGCGTCAGGACGTTCTTGTAAGGGGATATCCCGTCTATGGCCATGGCGGTTATGAGGGCCGACTGGAACCAGCCCCTGTGCTGGTCCGAACCCTCGAGGTAGAGTTCACACGGATAATCCATCTCTTTATTATTCTTCAGGACCACCTGGTGGCTCACGCCGGAATCGAACCATACATCGATGATGTCCGTCTCTTTCGCGAAATCGGATCCGGAGCATTTCTTGCATTTAGTCCCGTCCGGAAGAAGCTCCTTCTCGCTCCTGAGAAACCATGCGTCCGCGCCTTCCTTGCCGACAATGTCCGCTACGTGCTTTATGACTTTAGCGTCCAACAGCACTTCCTTGCATCCTTTACAATAAAAAGCTATTATCGGAACACCCCAGAACCTTTGCCTTGAGAGGCACCAATCGGGACGGTTCTTCACCATGGCGGATATCCTCGCCCTTCCGGCGTCGGGTATCCACTTTATAAGGGATCCTATTTTATCGAGCATCTTTGACCTTAAAGAATCATGGTCTATCTTCAGAAAATATTGTTCGGTAGCCCGGAAGATTATGGGTTTTTTACAGCGCCAGCAATGCGGATATGAATGGGTGACCTCCTCCTCATGAAGCAGACTGCCGAGAGATCTCAATTTTTCCACGATATCCTTGTTCGCTTTATATACATCCATGCCGCTGAATTCTCCGGCCGTGGGATCGAACTTACCCTTGGAATCCACCGGCATTATCGTCGGAAGTTTGTATCTCCTGCCCGTAAGGTAGTCCTCCTGTCCGTGGCCCGGAGCGGTATGGACGCAACCGGTCCCGTCTTCCATTGAGACATATTCGGCAAGAACGACTTTCGATTTCCTGTCGATAAAAGGATGCTTACATTCAAGGCCTTCCAGCTCCCTGCCTTTCATCGTCTTGACTATCTCGTATTCTTTAATGCCGAATTTACCCATCACTGTTTCGACGAGTTGCCGGGCCAATATATATCCTTCCGTCCCTTTACCCTTTGCCAGCACGTATTCAGCCTCCGGATGCACGGCAATAGCCACGTTGGCAATGAGCGTCCACGGCGTCGTGGTCCAGATTATAAAATAAGCTGGGAGTTGGGAGTCGGGAGTTATGAGTTTGGAGTTTGGAGTTATGAGTTTGGAGTTTGGAGTTTGGAGTTCGAACTTAACATAGATCGAAGGAGACTTTTTGTCTTCATATTCGACTTCCGCTTCGGCGAGAGCTGTTTCGCAGGTCGCGCACCAGTTGACGGGCTTGAGGTCCTTGTAAATATATCCCTTTTCCACCAGAGAAGCGAACGCCCTGACGATCTTTGATTCGTAGTCCCTGGAGAGCGTAAGATACGGCCTCTCCCAGTCGCCGAGTATGCCGAGCCTCTTGAATTCTTCCCGCTGAATGGCTACGTATTCCATCGCGTAGTCATATGCCTTCTTCCTGAACTTGACCTGGTCTATATCATACTTCGTCAGCTTCAGTTCCTTGAATAACTGGTGTTCGACCGGCAGCCCATGGCAATCCCAGCCGGGTACGTAAGGGGAATCAAAACCGCGCATCGTCTTGTATCTTATGACTATATCTTTCAGGATCTTATTGAGCGCGTGGCCCATGTGGATACTACCGTTGGCATAGGGCGGGCCGTCATGCAGGACGAACTTTTCCCTGCCACGGGATCTATCGCGTATCTTGGCATAAAGGTCGATCTCCTGCCAGTGTTTCAATATCTTAGGCTCGCGGTTCGGCAGGTCCGCCTTCATCGGAAAATCCGTCTTTGGAAGATTCAGTGTATTTTTATAATCCATAACTCCTCAACCTTAACCTAAACCTTAACCTCACTTCACATATTTCCCTATTATTAACTCAAGTTTCTTCTTCGTCTTTTCGTTCATCGCTTTCGGGTCCGTTATGATGGAATATTGCAATGCCGACGCGCACGCGCAGCTTCTCTCTTTACTCAATTTAGGCAGCGTCTCTTTCAACAGGCGCTTGGCATTCTCCACGTTCTTCTTGAGGTGGCTCAATATGACTTCTATAGAAACGCTGTGCTCCGTATACCAGCAATCATAATCCGTCACGCACGCCAGCGTCGCGTAACATATTTCGGCTTCCCTGGAGAGCTTGGCCTCGGCGAGGTTCGTCATGCCTATTATATCCATGCCCCATGACCTGTAGAGATTCGACTCGGCCTTCGTCGAGAATTGAGGCCCTTCCATGTTCACGTAGGTGCCTCCCATGTGCATCTGGATACCTGCCTTGCTCCCTGCTTCATAGAGCGCTTTCGACAATTCATGGCAGAAGGGATCGGCAAACTGCACGTGGGCCACTATGCCGTCGCCGAAGAAGGTCGTGCGCCTGGATTGTTTCGTCCTGTCCAAAAACTGGTCCGGGACTACTATATCTACGGGCTTGAGTTCTTTCTTGAGGCTCCCGCACGAAGAGATGGAGATTATCTTCTCGACACCAAGTTTTTTCATGCCGTAGATATTGGCCTGATGGTTTATCTCGCTCGGCATTATCGTATGCCCCTTGCCGTGCCTTGCCAGGAAGACCATCTCTTC
>JAQUQN010000079.1 GCA_028716065.1 Candidatus Omnitrophota bacterium | reverse complement strand
GTCCTGAAGAATAATAAAGAGATGGATTATCCGTGTGAACTCTACCTCGAGGGTTCGGACCAGCACAGGGGCTGGTTCCAGTCGGCCCTCATAACCGCCATGGCCATAGACGGGATATCCCCTTACAGGAACGTCCTGACGCACGGTTTCGTCGTGGACGGCGAAGGTAAGAAGATGTCGAAGTCTATGGGCAACGTAATCACGCCAGAACAGGTCATGAAGAGATACGGCGCCGACATATTGAGGCTCTGGGTGGCTTCAAGCGACTACTCCGAAGACATCAGGATGTCGGATGAGATACTGACGCGGCTTGCGGACGCTTACAGGAAGATACGGAACACCTATAAATACCTCTTGAGCAATCTTTACGATTTCGATCCCGCGAAAGACCGCGTCGCGCATGGAAAGATGCTCGAAATAGACAGATGGATATTGTCCAAACTCTCTTCTGTTATCAATGCCGCCGCCGCAAATTACGACACGTACTCTTTTCATAAAGTTTACAGGGAAGTTTATAATTTCTGCATTTACGAGGTCTCGTCGGTATACCTGGACATACTGAAGGACAGGATGTATACGTATAAAGCCGATTCCCCGGAGCGCAGGTCGGGCCAAACGGCGATATTCGAGATATTGAATGCCTTGTTGAAGATAATGGCTCCCATATTGTCCATCACCTCGGAAGAGGCGTGGTCGCGTCTCATACCGGAAGGTACATCCGGGTCCGTTCACATGGAAGCATGGCCTTCGGATAAGACAGAAGAGTGGCACGATGAGAAACTTAATGATAAATGGTCCGCTCTCATATCGGTCAGAGAAGCGGTGTTGAAGAAACTGGAAGAGAAACGCCAATCCGGCGAGATAGGGTCGAGCCTCGAGACCAAGGTGGTCCTTACAGCGGGCAACGAAAATATAAAAAAGCTTTTAGTTGACAATAGAGAGCAATTGAGGTATTTATTTATAGTCTCCGAAGTCGCCGTAAAAGAGAGTTGTGGAGGAAGCGCCGGCGCCAAGGAGCTCGTGCCTGTCAGTGTCTTTATAGAGAAGGCCGGGGGGCAGAAATGCCAGCGTTGCTGGAATTATACTAAAGACGTCGGGATGAATAAAGAGCATCCGACGCTCTGCGCCAGATGCGTCAAGAATATATAAGATAAGGAGAAGACGAAGATGCCCAAGAATAAAAAGATGCTGAAGAAAGAGATGAAGAAATACAAGGATATGCTTTTAAAGGAGAGGGAAAAGATCGGCGGGGAGTTATCTCATATCACAAGAGAGGCATTGAACAGATCGCAGCGCGATGCATCCGGCGACCTTTCCGGCTATTCCTATCACATGGCCGACGTGGCGAGCGACAATTATGACAGGGAATTCTCTCTGGGCAGGGCCACGGACGAACAGAAGCTCCTCTACGCCATAGACGAAGCGTTGAAGCGCATAGAAGACGGAACGTATGGTAGCTGCCTGGTGTGCGGCAAGCTCATAGCCAAGAGGCGCTTAGGCGCGCTGCCTCATACGGAGCTTTGCATAGACTGTCAGAAGAAAAATGAAAGCAAATGATCGTAAGGGCGAGCCAAAAAGCCATTAACGCGGCGTATGTCTTCCTCATAAGCTCTTCAATATTTGTCTTTGACAGAATTACAAAAGCCTTTGTCTGTGAAAGGTTATCCGAAGCCCAATCCATAAAAGTAATTCCGGGTATTTTTCATATCACCCTCGTGTTCAACAAAGGCGCGGCCTTCGGCATTTTAAAAGACCAGAGATTGTTCTTTGTATTGCTCTCCATTGCCGTCATATCGCTCATAGTAGTATATCTCTGGAGAAACAATCTTAAAGACTATATACTTTTTCTCGCTCTGGCCCTTTTGCTTGGCGGCGCCTGCGGCAATCTTGTAGACAGGGTGAGATTCGGATATGTCATAGATTTTCTGGATTTCCGCATCTGGCCCGTCTTCAACGTAGCCGATTCGAGCATAACCATCGGCGCGATAATATTGGCTTTCAAATTTATTTTACCCCGTTAGAAAGCCGTTCTTTCTAACGGGCCTTAACAAAATAATCCGCTATGCACCCTACAATCGCGAAATTAGGGCCTTTCACGGTCTATTCCTACGGCCTGATGGTGGCCCTCGGTTTTGCCCTTGCCGCGTTCCTCATATACAGAAAGGCCCCGAAGTTCGGTCTCGACAGGAATCAGATGATAGACCTGCTCATCCTGATGCTCGTATCCGGGATCATCGGGGCCAGGTTATTGTATATCCTTCTGAATCTCGAATATTATTTTGCTCATCCGGCCGAGGTTTTCAATCTTTCCAGGGGCGGGCTCATCTGGTACGGTTCTTTTTTCGGAGGCCTTGCCGGTGTCGTCTGGTATATAAGAAAAAAATCCATAAATTTCTGGCAGGCAGCGGACATGGCTTCTCCTTACATAGCATTGGCCCAGGGCGTAGGCAGAATAGGATGTTTTTTGAACGGGTGTTGTTTCGGGGTCGCGGCTCCCGAAGGCTATCCCCTGGCGGTGGTCTTTCCCGATACTTATATTCCCGTCCACCCGACGCAGCTTTATGCCTGCCTTGCCCTGATTTCGATATTCATCATCCTCGCTAAATGGCAGGAACACAGGCGTTTTAAAGGTGAAATATTTCTGGGATATTGCCTTCTTTATTCGACGCAGAGATTTTTTATAGAGTTTCTGAGAGGCGACAACCCTAAAATAGCGTTCGGCATGACCATGTCGCAGTTCTTCAGTATTTTACTCTTTACCGCAGCGGTCGTTATTTTTACACGCAGGCTTTCCGCATGGAAAAAAGGCAATACAGGTTTGAGGTAACAGCCCAAGACAGAGGCAAGCGGCTGGATAGATTTCTTGTCGAGAAGCTGAGCGACCGGTTCTCGCGTTCTTTTATACAGAGACTGATATTGAACAGGCACGTCTCGTTTAAAGGCTCCTCGGCCAAGGCGCACCAGAAGGTAAGCGAGGGAGACGTCATAGAGATAGATATACCCGAGGCGGTACCCTTCGACATGAAGGGCGAGGACATACCTCTCGATATAGTATATGAGGATGAGTATCTTCTGGTGGTCAATAAGCGCGCCGGCATGGTGGTGCATCCGGCGCCGGGTAATTTTAGCGGTACACTTGTCAATGCCCTTATCTGGCACTGCAAGGACCTTTCCGGTATAAGCGGCGTGATGAAACCGGGCATAGTGCACAGGATAGATAAGGGGACCTCGGGGCTTCTGGTGGTGGCCAAGACCGACGAAGCGCACAGGGCCCTGGCAAAACAATTTAAAAATAAAGAGACGAATAGGGTTTACGTGGCTTTTGTCAAGGGTGTGATGGAACTCGATAACGGCATTATAGACCTTCCCATAGGCAGGAGCTCTCGCGACAGGAAGAAGATGGCCGTCGACCATTCAAGCGATAAGAACGCGGTCACGAGATATAAGGTGTTGGAGAGGTTTAAAGATTTTACAGTGCTGGAATTGAAGCTGGGAACCGGCAGGACCCATCAGATAAGGGTGCACATGTCCTATCTCGGTTATCCGCTCCTGGGCGACGAGACATACGGCACTAAAGGCATCTTTCCCAGGCCCGCACTTCATGCCAAGATGCTAGGATTTATCCATCCCGCCACTAAAAAATACATGGAATTTAGTAGCAATTTGCCCGAAGATATGAGAGATTATTTAGAGAAGGCGAGGGTGTGAGTTGGGAGTTATGTCCGCCTTCCTGTGTATAGTGTCACATAGAAGATAGCGTACGGCGGACATCCGCCGAAGGCTATCTACCTTGATTAATCCGATACACGAAGGCGGATGAGTTTGGAGTTGGGAGTTGGGAGTTGAGAGATGAAGAAGATCATTAAACCGGTAAAGAGGATTTTCGGGGAGATAGCGGTCCCGGGCGATAAATCCATCTCGCATCGCGCGATAATGTTGGGGGCGATTGCCAGGGGTAGGACCGCGGTCAAGAATATACTGGATTGCGATGACTGCAATTATACCATGGCGGCTTTCAGGGACATGGGCGTCTCGATAGAAAAGAGAGATGAGATGACCTTCATAGGGGGGCGCGGCCTTAAAGGATTGGTAAAACCCAATCGGCCCCTCAGCGCCGGAAATTCCGGGACTACCGTCAGGATATTGTCCGGTATACTGGCCGGACAGGATTTTGAAACGACGCTTACGGGCGACGAGTCGTTGTCTAAAAGGCCCATGAAGAGGATAATTGAGCCTCTCTCATCGATGGGGGCGGCCATAAAAGCGCGCGACGGAGACCACATACCCCTTACCATCAGGGGAGGCGCTTTAAGGCCAATGGATTGCAAACTTGCCGTGCCGAGCGCCCAGGTGAAATCCGCCATACTTTTCGCGGGGCTTTATCCGGACGGCGTTACCACCGTTGAGGAGAAGTTTAAGACCCGCGACCATACGGAACGGATGATGAAATATTTCGGAGCCGATGTAAAGACCGAGGGCCTGAAGGTATCTATTGCCGGGGGGAGAGAGCTTACGGGCAAGACCCTGGAGATACCGGGAGACATATCCAGCGCCAGTTTCTTCATCGTGGCCGCCGTATTGTTGAAAGCTTCGAAGATCAGAATAAAAGATGTTAATGTGAATCCTACGAGAGCCGGTATCCTGGACATACTATCACGCATGGGCGCTAACGTAAAAGTGTTGAATAAAAAAGAAGGATACGAGCCGGTTGCGGACATAGAGGTAGAATCCGGCGATACGCGCGGTATTACGATAGAGGAGAGAGAGACCCCGGGGATAATAGATGAGCTCCCCATCATATTCGTTCTGGCATCTCTATCCAAAGGAAAGACGTTGATAAAGGGTGTGAAGGAGTTGAGGGTCAAGGAGACGGACAGGATCGTCTCCATGAAGGAGAATCTGGAAAAGATGGGAGCCGGAGCCGGATTCAAGGTTGAAGGCGATGATGTGATGATAGAGGGAGTCGAAAAACTGAAGGGCTCGGACCTGAAAAGTTTCGGTGACCACAGGACCTGCATGTCCATGGCCGTTGCCGCGCTGGCAGCCGATGGCGCAAGTTCGATAGATGACGCCGAGTGCGTCAATAAATCGTTTCCGGGATTTTTTAATCTTTTAGAGAGGTCCCATGTTGAATAGTGTCGATACCGCGGCATTCTATTTTATAAATAAGACCTGCGCCAACCCAGGCCTTGATGTCATAATGTCTTTCATCACCCGAGCGGGCTCGGGTGCGATACTGGTACTGCTCTCCATAGCTCTCTTTTTTTCCGCCAGGAAGGAGAGGGTGATGTCCGGCATACTTCTCTTGGCGGGGCTCACGCTTACATATCAGGTCGTTACTGTTTTAAAGGACTTGGTGGCAAGGCCCCGGCCTTTCATGTGCCTTTCAGGTGTCCGGCTTCTTTCGGGCGCAGACGGATATTCGTTTCCGTCAAATCACGCGGCGGCCGTCTTCATGGCAGCCGTGATACTATCGTCGGTTT
>JAQUQN010000078.1 GCA_028716065.1 Candidatus Omnitrophota bacterium | reverse complement strand
ATACCGTCTTCGTCAGTATAAGCAATAGGCTCGCGCCCACAGCCACCTGCATCCTTTTAGCGGGCAATAAAACGAAAAGTATGTAGGAAAGCGCGAAGATGGATAAAGCGAAAATGGGATAGTTCATCTCTCCTCACCCTTTTATCATCTGAAAACCCAGTCCGGCAAGGACCGTCAATATCATTAGTGAAGCCAAAAATATAAAGAGTACTTTCACTCCGAACTTTTTTCTCAATACCAGTATGGTACCGTAACTCGTGACAGGGCCTATCAATAGAAGCGTCATGCCGGCCCCTTGATTCATGCCTTGCTTCATGAGGCTGTCTATAAAAGGGGTGCTGGCGGTAGCGCAAAGATACATCAGGATACCGAAGGCCACTGCGAATACATAACCGAACCACCCCTTTAAGTAAAGATTTATGAGCCGGCCTATCGGTACAAACGTGGCTACCAGCGCAGCCAGCAATATGCCGGCCACCAGCTCCATGCCTATCTCTTTAGGTAGTTGTATATAAGCATATCTTAAAACAGATTTTGCTCTTTCGGCCGTTGTTCTCTCTTTATTGCCGTTCACGTGAGGTGGTTCCACTTTACAATGCGGACATTCTTTATCTTCAACTGTATCCTGAGAATTGAACTTTATGGTATTGCCTATCAATCCCATGGCCATGCCCATTATTATCACCGCAAAGAATATATATACGGTAAATCCGAGCCCCAGCACGTTATATGCGACGAGAAGCGCGCTTATCGAAGTCGCCGGTGTCGCTACCAGGAATGCCAATATGGGTCCAAGCTTCGCACCCTTTTTATAAAAACTCACCGCTATCGGAAGGCTCCCCCAGCAGCATACGGGCAGCATCGTACCGATCAGTGTCGCGTAAAAGATGGGCTTGATGCCGGGGCTGCCCAAATATTTACTTACGGCGTTCTGCGGCACGAATTCATGCACGAGCCCGCTTATGAAAAATCCTATTGCCAGAGCGGGAATTATCTCGAAGCAATAATGGATGAATACGTGTATAAAACCTTGCACTTATTCCTCTTTCACCGGCCGTTCCTTAAGCGGTTTAAAACCTACGCCGGAATCCGCGCCCGGTAGCGACTGGACATATTCCGTCAAAAAGAATTTTCTATCTTTTATCCATTTCTTCAGCTCTTCCGCTATCTCCACCGCCTTGGAATAACTGGAAAGGGAGGCCGTCGGAACTTCTTTGCCTTTGACGGTTATTTTACCGCTCCTTAATTGGCTGTAATTTACCTCTCCGAGAGAGCCAGCCTTGCCCGTCGGGTAGTCCTCGCTATAATCCACTATTTGCGCCCATATATCCCCATCCTTCACGGACGCATATTTGAGCGTTTCTTCGTCGAGGATGGGTATCGGCACGCCCAATCCAACCGTCAGCGTAACGCCATAACCCTGAAAAGAGGTACCGACGAGCCAGTTCGGCTTCATCTGTTTTAAATCCCCTGTAACGGCCAGTGTTCCGGCCGGGGCCTGCGGCACGCCATTGGACTTTCTTGGGACGAGCGGATTATGCTGTGTGCCCTGCCAATATACGTATCCGATACCGCCTCCGAGGAATATCCTGGTGCCGATCCCTATGGTCCTGTAATGGGGGTCGTTCAATAGGGGTGAAAGCTGGCCTGCCGAACAATAGTTGGCGTTGCCTATGGCCGGTTTCAGAACACCCATGTAAGTATATATGGTCTTCTTTTCGGATAAACTCACCGCGACGTTATAATTCTGGTAACTATTCCTGGGGTTCAGAAGGACGGCTTCGTTCAGATCTTTTATATTGATGTACGTCTTTATATGCTTACGCGGATAGCAGTCCGTCCCATAGGCCTGCGCTTCCAGAATGACGTCTTTACCGTCTACAAGCTCTTCTATAACATGCGCGCCGCCGTACTTGAATTCACCCGGATAGACCTTGTTCCTGGGATCGTCGCCGGACAGCGCCGTGGCGCCGATATAGATATCGACCGCGGCAAACCCAGTATATACAGGAACTCCGTTCAGTGTGCATTTGCCGCCGCCTATCTTGATCTTGGGTTTGGAGTGACCAACGTTCAGGTAGGCGCCGCTCGAGCACATCGGGCCGAAGGTGCCGGTCGTCACGACATCTACTTCTCTTGCCGCTTCCTTGAGACCTTTCTTCTCTACGATATCTATGATCTCTTCGGCGGTCACCACTACCGCCTCGCCGGTCTTTATCTTCTCATTTATCTCTCTTATCGTCTTTGCCATCTTTCCTGAATCCTCCTTATGATTATATCACTTTTTTTCATTCACGCATAGCCATGGAAAGATACCTTTCACCGCTATCCGGTAGTATCGTAACTACCGTCTTCCCTTCGCCCAATTCTTTCGCCACTTCAAGCGAGGCCCATACGGCTGCTCCGCTCGATATACCGGCAAATATACCCTCCTCTTTTGCCAGCCTGGATGATATCTTGAAAGCATCATCATCGTCGACCTCTATCACCCGGTCCAGTATTTTACGGTTCAGGACATCCGGCACGAATCCGGCGCCTATACCCTGTATCCTATGGGGCCCTGGTTTTCCTCCTGAAAGAACGGGGCTCTTTTTGGGCTCGATACCTACTATGATGATCCCGGGATCATGCTTTTTGAGAACCTCTCCCACTCCGGTTATGGTGCCGCCCGTTCCTATCCCGGCAACGAAGGCGTCCAGCCGGCCGCCGGTCGCTTCCAGTATTTCAACGGCCGTGGTCTTGCGGTGTATCTCAGGATTTGCCGGGTTTTTGAACTGCTGGGGCATGAAACTGGCGGGGACCTCTTTGGCCAGTCCCTCCGCTCTTTTTATTGCGCCACTCATTCCCTCTGCCCCCGGAGTAAGAACGATCTCGGCTCCGTACGCTTTAAGTATATGCGTCCTCTCCACGCTCATCGTCTCCGGCATCGTAAGAATACATCTATAGCCTTTTGCCGCCGCTATCATAGCAAGCCCTATGCCTGTATTTCCGCTCGTGGGTTCGATTATGGCCGAGCCTTTCTTCAGCTTGCCTCTTTTTTCCGCGTCCTCTATCATCGCCAGGCATATTCTGTCTTTGACGCTCCCGCCTGGATTAGATCTCTCGATCTTTGCCAGTATCTCGGCGTAATACGGCTCGATCATGCGATTAAGCCTTATCATCGGAGTATTGCCTATAAGTTCCGCAACATTCTTTGCCACCCCTGATGAATATTTTCCGTCCATGCGTTATATCTCCTAAAGATTACGGTGCCTATATTGCATAATCGTAAATGCTTTTTAAATTGAGGCGCTTTTCCTTATATCGCACTACAAGTTCTTCGAAAGTCAACGTGTCCACGACCATGGATATGGCCTTGGCCACCTCTTTCCAGACACTCCTGAATATGCAGTTTGCCATGTCTTTACAGCCATTATAGTTCTCGCGCTCGATACACGATATCGGCTCTATCGGGCCTTCTATGAATCTTATCACTTCCCCCACGGTTATTTCATCCGGGGACCGCGCCAGAAAGAATCCTCCCTTAAGGCCTCTTTTACTTTTAACAAATCCGCCGCGCCTGAGAATAAGAAGTATCTGCTCTAAAAATTTTGTGGGCATGTCCCCGTTATTGGCTATCTGCTGAATAGACAAAACGCTATCCTCGCCTTCCTTATATATTAAGGACAGGGCCAATATCGCTTTAAGCGCATAGTCTCCTTTATAGGTTACCTTCATCCTACCCCTTTTACACCTACGCGGTGTATTTTTGGTTAAACCCGATAAATATGATTAACTTAGTATGGATTATACACGAAACGAATAATTTGTCAAGTATTTTTTGATTTAATATATAAAAAATAAGTAGGGCACCCTTAAGGGTGCCCTACTTTAATTTCTTTGGTTTCTAATCTACTTATTATCCAATACCCTGAACCCTAGAGATTTTACCAGCTTCTTATTTATCTCCAGTTCCACCCTGTAAAGTCCGGGCGGCAAGGCCTTCCCTTCCGGCATGGCTAAAGAGACGCCTCCGGTCCCGTCTTTTCTCGGGATCTTAAAACTGTATTCACGGATCGGTATGTCGTCCGTAACATAACGCCATTTCGCGACTATGACCACGTCTTTGGGCGAATCTTTCCAGGAGAACCAGCAGGATACCTTTGAAGTTCCGTAAGTAAACATGTCCATGACTTTTACCGGCATGAAATTCTTGTCGATGTCGCTGGCTATCTTGGCATCTTCAATCCTTATCGAAGAACCGGGCATGGAGAAATCCACATTAGAGCAGGAAGAGAACGATACTACGAGAAGCAATAACATCAAAATATTCATGATCTTAGCCATTCATTACCTCCGTGTTGATCATTTCATATTTAACCACACGGGAGGCGCTAAGTCCATAAAATTTTTTCGGCTTTACCCAAGTGAGGCGTTTACTTTTGTGGCCGCCTCCGCTTGCCGCTCGTTCGGATTAGGCATCCTCACTCGCTGTGGATAAAAATGCGATGATAAAGCCTGGACTGCCATAATGTATCGCATTTTTATACAGTCGCTCCGGCTTACCACAAAAGTTCCGCCTTTAGCAAGGAGCCAAAAAATTTTACTTATGGAATGGGTGGAAATTTCGCTTCGCGGAACCTCTCTAAGTGTAAAGTCGGGTGTATGCGAGGTTTTAGGGTGACACGACCGAGACTTTTGCCCGGACAAGCAGCCCATGGGATGGGGGTGTCCGCCGCTATAGGATTACATGACAAAAACCCGCGTAGATTAATGCGGTTAGTCTGGGAGGTAATCCTGGCGGACATACAGACACCAAGAGTCTATAACTCATCTATTGTGAACCCCATGGGATGCGCGGAGGACAAAAGTGGAGGAAGTGGCAGGACCCTAAAATTTTCAACAGAAAATATTTACGTCATTATCTTCTTAGCTAAGAGAGGACAGATGAGGACTGCCAGCGGAAAGATCGCGTAGTTCCAGACGTAGCCGCGCGATAGGAGGATGAAACTTAAACCAAGGAAGAGCGCAATTAACGCTATTATCGGTATGAGCGATCTTCTGAGGCTCTGCGATTGGACCGTTACGACTGCCAGGAGAATGCCAAGGATGATGATAAATATTTCTACCGGCGCCGGTATCTCTCTGAGGAAGTCATGAGAATAGAGGGCGCTCACGACATTGGCGTTCAAGGTTATGCCCGGCAACCATCCTATCGGCGTATTATGCAGGTCGCCGAAGATCGAAGAGAGAAGCCCGACCAACACGATCTTGCCCCTGACCAGCGAAGGGTCAAAGTCGCCTTCCAGGACCTTATAGAATGATATTCTCCTGAAATCGGCGGTGTGCGAGCGAAAATGTATGAGGAATGACCTGGCATGACGATCCACCGGAATATTCCATTCCTCGCCTGAATTTGATTTGAATGAAATGGTCGTTCCATCATCCGCCAGCGTCGAGAAGTCCGCTCCTTTCGCCGCTTTCAGAAGAGCCATGTCCCATGATAGAAATCCGATTTTCTTATCTCCGGCATCGACCAGATAAGTCAGGC
>JAQUQN010000077.1:1870-5545 GCA_028716065.1 Candidatus Omnitrophota bacterium | reverse complement strand
AGAGAGGATATATTACCCGGCGAGATGCTGAAAAGGCTCGACGATTTCATAAAATCGGATTTCGGGAAGATGGGCATATATTTAAGCGCGTTCTGCGGGCTGCTCGATTTTTCGGACAACAGCCTCGTATATTCGAATTATGGCCATCCACCCCAGATACTATTCCAGAAATCTGGCGATAAGATAATATTCATGGAGCCGCAGACGTTCCTCATGGGTATCGGGATGGACGCCGGCGACATCCATCAGATAAAGATAAATTTTGCCTCAGGTGACAGGCTTCTGTTATTCACCGACGGAGTCACCGAGACGAAAGATCCCAGGAGCGAGGAGTTCGGATACGAGAGGTTGAAGGAGTTCATGAAGGATAATGCTTCTCTCAGTGTGGTGGAGTTGAACGAGAACCTCATTTCCACCCTGTCGGATTTCCAGGCCGGCGAGCAGAAGGACGACATATTCCTTCTTTCCATACAGATAAAATAAATAACCCATTTTCTATTGCCGCTTATCCGGCCAGGAGTTATAATACATCAAAAAGAGGAGCAGATAATGGAAGAGTTGATGAAATGCCCGAAGTGCGGGAAAGATACCAATAAGTATTCACCGGTATGCGAACATTGCTCCGCGCCCATAATACAAGAGGCGGCGAAACCCGCCGACAAGCCCGCCGAAAAACCTGCCCAGACGATAGAGGAGCGCGGCCGCGTCCTGCATGAGGCGCTGGAGAAACATTCAGCCGGTTTGAAGAAGTGCCCGTTCTGCGCCGAGGAGATACGCTCCGACGCCATCAAATGCCGTTACTGCGGGGAAGTCCTAAACCGGCCTGCCAGAGCCTCCGGGAAAGGCGGGTCTTTCAGATATTTAAGGATCGCGTTCACGGCCGCCGTGGCATTGGCCGTATTGGCCCTAGCCTACATGGGCGTAGCCAATTTTCTGACCAAGAGCCTGCCGGCGATGGAATCCGATAAGAAGATAAAGGCCCTGAGCCCAGAATTGAAGAGGGATAAGGCCAAGGCAGATTACGTCAAGGATTACGTCGCGCTTACGAGCATCGGGACGCTCGATGAGACCGACTCCAAGACCGGCGCTACGGTCAAATACCTGTATGGGGCGATTAAGAATAACGGGAACAATCTTATCATCAAACTGACATTGACCATATATTTCCTCGATAAGAACGGACGGATCGTGACAGAGGGCTCGGTATCGCCCATCCTGGGGACGAAGACCAATCCCAGTTCATTGAAATCGGGCGCGGCCAAAGATTTTCAGTTCCCGGTATCCAATATATCCCCCCAGTGGTCCGGACGTATAAGAGCGAAGATCTCCGATATCGAGTTCCCATGACAGGGCGGCCGGAAAAGCCATAAAAATATATGAAAGAAAAGATTTTAATAGTAGAGGACGAAAAAGATATAGTGAAGATGCTTGAGTATAACCTCAAAAAAGAGGGGTTCAAGACTCTCTCTGACCGTAACGGCGAAGACGCGCTGGATTCGGCAAAGAAGGAGCACCCGGACCTTGTCGTCCTGGACCTGATGCTTCCGGGCATGGACGGTTTCGAAGTTTGCAAGGCCCTTAAAGCCGACAGCAAGACGTCGGCCATTCCGATAATAATGCTAACGGCCAAGAGCCAGGAGTCGGATAAGGTAGTGGGGCTCGAATTAGGCGCGGATGACTACGTCACCAAGCCCTTCAGCCCCAGGGAACTGGTTGCCCGCATAAAAGCGGTCCTCAGGCGCGCGAAAGAGAAAGACAAGCTTCCTCCTATAATTAAGGTGGGGGGCTTAACAGTTGATCTATCCAAAATAGAGGTAGCAGTTAAAGGTAAGCCCGTAGAGCTCACCTCAAAAGAGTTCGAACTTCTCAAAACACTGATAAAGGCCAGAGGGCGGGTCCTCTCCAGGGACTATCTTCTGGATGCCATCTGGGGATTTGACCAGGCTGCTGAAATACAGACACGCACCGTGGATGTCCATGTAAGGACGCTGCGAAAGAAATTGAAGGGCGAGGCGGAGCGCAACGTCACGGTGAAGAATTACGGATACAGGTTCGATGACGAAGAATAGGCATTAAATGGCCCTCAAGACAAGCTTCAAGTCAAAACTGATCCTATCCTACCTGTTAATAATACTCATATCATTCGCCTTTCTGGCGTTTTTTTTAGACAAAAATCTTGAAGATAACTCCCTGCGTAATATCGAAAATTCCCTCATCAATCAGGCATATCTGGTCGAAAGCCGTATCGCGTCCGAAAATCTTAAGAAAAGCGATACGGCCCGCCTCGATCCGTTAATAACTTCATTGAGCCGCAGGATAGGATGCCGCATCACCGTCATAGATTCCAACGGCAAGGTCCTCGCCGATTCCGAGAAGCCCGAACAGGAGATACCGAAGATGGAAAATCACCTTCACCGGCCGGAAGTGCAGAAGGCATTAAAGGGTGATACCGGCATAGACACGCGCTATTCTTCGACGCTCAGGATAGAGATGCTCTACGTCGCGCTTCCCTTGATGGGCAATGGCGGAATCACGGGAATACTGCGCCTGGCGCTCCCGCTCGCGAGCGTGAAAGAGACGCTGGGCGAGATAAGGAAGACGATCGTCATCGGGTTAGCCTTTGCGCTGGCGGTTGCATTCGTGCTCGGGTCCGTCATGGCCGGGAAGACCATCAGGCCGATCAACAGGATGACACAGGTCTCGCGCAGGTTCTCGGAGGGCGATTTCAGCCGCAGGATAATCAGAACATCCGGTGATGAGATAGGAGAGTTGGCGGATACCCTGAACAAGATGGCCGAGGATATAGAAAATAAGATAGGCGAGATCAGGACGCAGAACCAGAAACTCGCCGCCATCTTCAACAGCATGATAGAGGGGGTCATAGTAGTCGATAAAGATGCCCGTATAATTTCCATCAATCCCACCATCGAGAAGATATTCGGTATCCTGAAGAAAGACGCGCCCGGGAAGGTCTTTCTCGAGGCGATACGCAACAATGATATCTCCGATATCATCAGGACCGTTCTCGGGAAAGGCGAAGCGGCATCCCGGGAATTGGCCCTCGTCTATCCGGTGCAGAGGATATTTGAGGTCAACGTCGCGCCAATCTTTGACGACAGGGGCGTGGCGGGGTGTCTGGTGGTCATACACGATATAACCGAGATAAGAAGGCTCGAGAAGGTGCGCAGCGATTTCGTGGCGAACGTCTCCCACGAGTTGAAGACACCGCTTACCTCCATAAAGGGGTTTATCGAAACACTTCTCGAAGGCGCCCTGAGCGACAAGGAGAACGCGCAGGATTTTCTGAAGATAATACACGAACACGCCGAAAGGCTCAACAATTTGGTCAATGACCTACTTTCGTTATCGCACCTGGAATCCAGGGAGATAACTTTATCGAAAGAAGCTGTAAATCTGAAACAGCAGGCCGAGGAGGTAATTTCCGGTTTTAAATCGCAGTTAAAGAAAAGGGCCATAACTGTCAAGGACGAATTGCCGGAAGGGCTTTCGATAAGAGCCGATAAGAACAGGATAGAACAGGTCCTTACCAACCTGGTCGATAACGCCATAAAATTCAATAAAGAAAAAGGCTCTGTCAGGATTTACAGCCAGGAAATTGACGGTAGGATCAAGATAACGGTGGAAGATACCGGTATCGGCATACCTGAAAAAGAT
>JAQUQN010000077.1:0-1770 GCA_028716065.1 Candidatus Omnitrophota bacterium | reverse complement strand
TTCAGGGCCCATGCCTATGAAGACGGTGATTTCCAGATCTGGCACACGGAGAATCAGGATGTAAAACTGAATAAGGGTTTCAAGCTGGGTCTCGAAGAAGAGTTCAGGTTCGGCGATAGCGCAAGCGAACTCTATTATCAGCATTACGATTTCGGTTTGGCTTATGACGTTAATAAGTATCTGACGGTCAGCGGCAACTATCGCCAGATATGGGAATTGGAAAAAGGAGAATTCGAACCTGAATACAGGCCGCATCTAAACGCCAGTTTAAAATACGAACTTTGGGGATTTAAGCTTGAGGACCGCAATCGCCTGGAATACAGGGCGTTCGATTCTAAGAGCGGCAGCATGCGATATCGTAATAAATTTACGGTAAAGTATCCTTTCAAGATCAAGGATTTCGAACTTGAACCATATGTGGCGGATGAGATATTCGCCAATCTGGATACGGTGGCCTTCAAGAGGAACAGGTTATATGCCGGTTTAGGCGTGAAGCTGATAAAGAATGTCAAGGCGGACGTCTACTATCTGCTGCAGAGTTCGAAAAAGTCCGGACACTGGACCAACATCAATGCGCTGGGACTAAAATTGAAAATATCGTTTTAAATTTTACATAGATTTAACACCATCCTCATGCGGATATAACAATCCATAGGTATAATTTACTAATAAAGGAGGTTTAACATGTTAATAAGACTATCTGCAATTCTGAGTATTTCTGTATTTGTGTGTGTGTTATTCGCGGCTTCAGCGTTCGCAGCCTCGGATGATTCGATACAGATAAAAGGTTCCGACACGATAGTCAACCTCGCCCAGTCATGGGCGGAGAAGTACATGGAGAAAAATCCGGATGTCTTCATCGCCGTTACCGGAGGCGGTTCGGGCACGGGCATCTCCAGCCTCATAAGCGGCACCTGCGATATCGCAAACGCTTCCAGGACCATCAAGGCCAAAGAGATCACCCTCGCCAGACAGAGAGGTATAGAGCCGTACGAAATAAAAGTTGCCTTAGACGGCCTCGCTGTAGTAGTTAACCCCGCCAATCCAGTGAGCAAACTCACCACGGATCAATTGGCCGGGATCTTTACCGGAAGGATAGCCAACTGGAAAGAATTAGGCGGCAAAGATGAAAAGATAGTGATACTTTCACGCGAGGTCAATTCCGGCACGCACGTCTACTTCAAGGAACACGTGTTGAGGAAGAACGATCCCAATAGCAAGGAAGAGTTCGCGCCGGGCGCGCTTTTGCTTTCCTCTTCACAGGCGATCGCCGATGAAGTGGCCGGCAATCCGGCCGCGATAGGATATTACGGCATGGGGTATATCTCACCGAAACAAAAACCGGTCGCCGTGGCCAAGGATGAAAATTCGGAGTACGTCGAGCCGGCCATCGAAAATGTAATAAGCGGCAAGTATCCCATATCAAGGCCGCTATACATGTATACGAACGGCGAGCCGAAAGGGCTGGTCAAGAAGTATGTAGATTTCACGCTCTCGCCGGAAGGGCAGAATATCGTCCTGGCGACCGATTTCGTCCCGATCAAGAAATAATGCGTAAATTCAAAGAATTCATCGTCGAAAAACTGGTATTAATCTGCGGCGTGGCGTCGATATTCTTCGTCATCCTGATATTTCTGTTTCTTCTCAAGGAAGGCCTCGCCGTATTCAAGATCGTCACGCCTTTAGATTTTCTTTTCGGAAAAAGCTGGTATCCCATTTCGGAACCTCCGCAGCTCGGGATATTGCCCTTGATCCTCGGTTCGCTATTGG
>JAQUQN010000076.1 GCA_028716065.1 Candidatus Omnitrophota bacterium | reverse complement strand
CTTCAGCGCCTTCTACGGGCCTTTTCTCTTTTATGGCGGCATGGTCATAGGTGAGACCGTGGGGCTCTTCACGACGACTCTCGGCGTGTTTCTCCTTGTATTATTTCAGGCGAAGAGAAGGACATGTTATATATTCCTGGCGGGACTATCGCTCGGGATATCCACGCTCATAAGAGCGAACATGCTGATAGCGCTGCCGTTTCTGGCGCTGGGTGTATTGGCCATTTTCAGAAAAGACGGCATCGCGAAATTGTTATATTATATCTGTGCCTTCTCGGCCGGTATCGTGATAGCGCTCTCGCCCGTGATGGCCCGTAATTATATCTCGGAAAAGGATATCGTGCCGGTAACGGCGCTCGGGGGATTCAATTTTTATATCGGCAATGCCTCCGGCGCCGGGGGCGGGTACCGCCACGTCGATGATATAAGCGCTAATGCGGAAGATATGGTGACCGGCTCGATAGAAGTAGCCGAGACTAGAGCCGGCCGGAAACTGAAACCGTCGGAAGTTTCCTCTTACTGGTTCCGCTCCGCGCTCAGGTCCATCAGAAAGAATGGCCCTTTATACATCTCCGGCCTCATGGCCAAAAAGTTCGTCCTTTTCTGGAACTCTTATGAGGCCCCGGATATATGGGACTATTATTTTTTTAGAGGGTACATCCCGATACTGAATTTCCCGTTCTTCAATTTTTCCGTCATCGCGGCGCTCGGGATACTGGGCATGTGTCTGGCCTGGCCGAGGAGGCGTAACGCAGCCACGTTATATTTTTTCATATTCGGATACATGGTGTCCGTGCTTGTATTTTTCGTGACCTCGCGTTACCGCATGCAGGTGGTGCCGGCCTTGAGCGTATTCGCCGGCTATTCTGTAGTGAGGGCGGCGGATATTTTGAGGGAGAGGCCATTCAAAATAGCGGCAGCGGCTGTGGTCCTCGCAGGCGCTTTTTTATTTTCTAACATCCCGGTGGCGAAGGTGTCGTTCGCGGCTTCGCACAATAGTCTCGGCATCCTGCTCAAGAGGGCCGGAAGATTCGATGAGGCCGAGGTCGAGTACAAGAAGGCGCTCGCCCTGAAACCTGACTATCCCGACCCTCACCACAACCTGCGCATCCTTTACAGAGAAGCAAACAAAAGGGGACAGGCTACTTTTTGATAACAGATGAATAAAAAGTAGCCTGTCCCCTTTTATACTCCGAGGTAGTAAAGTATGAATTGAAGGAAAAGCGTGATTGAGGTATAATATCCATCTACCGGAAAAGGAGCCATGGGATATATTGCATTAGCGAGAAAATATAGGCCTCAAATATTCGATGAGGTAATCGGCCAGCCGCACATTACCACGACGCTCAAGAACGCCATATCCAAAGACAGGGTGTCTCACGCCTATCTATTTGCCGGGCCCAGGGGAGTGGGAAAGACCACTACCGCCAGGATCCTTGCCAAGGCGCTCAATTGCGAGAAAGGGCCGACGCTCGAGCCGTGCAATTCATGCCCCGCCTGTAAAGAGATAACTAAGGGCACCAGCCTCGACATCCTCGAGATAGACGGCGCGTCCAACAGGGGCATAGACGAGATAAGGAACCTCAGGGATAATGTCAAATTTTCACCGACATCGGGAAAGTTCAAGATATATATTATAGATGAAGTCCACATGCTCACCCAGGAGGCCTTCAACGCCCTTTTGAAGACCCTCGAGGAACCGCCTGTCCACGTCAAATTTATTTTCGCCACCACCCAGCCGCACAAGGTGCCCTCCACGATACTTTCGAGGTGCCAGAGGTTTGATTTCAGGAGGATATCCGCCAAATTCATATTTGAAACACTGAAGAAGATAGCCGAAAAAGAGAAGTTCGATGTAAACGACGAGGCACTCGCTTTGATAGCGAAATATTCCGACGGCAGCATGAGGGACGCCGAGGTGGTGCTGGACCAGATAGCTTCATTCTCGAAGGGCAGGATAGAACCAGGCACCGTATCTGATATATTGGGTATAGTGGACGAAGAGATCCTCTTCGGGCTATCCGATTGCATCAAGAAGAAGGATGCCCTCGGAGCGCTCAGGATAATAGAAAGGATCGTCAATGAAGGCAAGGACGTGGTCCAGGTGATATTGGGCCTCATAGAACATTTCAGGAATATTTCGGTGGTAAAGATAAGCAAGGACCTCAACTCGCTCATAGCCGCGAGCCCGGAGAAGATAAAACGATATGAAACGGAGGCTAACTTCTTCTCTGTCGAACAGATCTTATACGTTATATATACGCTCTCCAACACTATCGACATGACACGCAAGTCCAGCCTTTCGAGGGTGCCTTTCGAGGCCGCCATGATAAAACTTACGCGCCTCGGATCGATAGTATCCCTGGCGGATATCGTGGAGAAGGTTAAGGAGTTTGGAGTTGGGAGTTTGGAGTTGGGAGCCGGAAGCGAAAAGACAGAAGAGAGAAGAGAGAAGGCGGCGAATAAAATAGAAGTTGAAGACACTGTTCCCCATGAAACGGAGAAGGCCCCAGATGCCACTATAGAAAAATCGAAAGACCTGGAGGGCATATTGCCTTATTGGCCGAAGGTAGTGGAAGGAATAAGCAAGAAGAAGATATCCGTAGCATCGTATTTGAGAGAGGGCCGGCTCGTGGACCTCGAGAAAGATCTCTTATCCATAGGTTTTCCCAAAGAGTCGAAATTTCATAAAGAGGTGCTAGAGTCTCCCGAGAACAGAAAGCTCATTGAAGATTCGATAAAGGAGAACCTGAATCTGGACCTCAGGGTTAAATTGGTATTGACCGAAACCGCCAATGCGGATAGCGGTTCATCGGGCGCCGGGCCGGGATCTGAAGAACTGACCGTTTCTCAGGAAGAGGCGGAACCTATAATAGACAGCGCGATAGAGATATTCGAAGGCGAAGTAAAAGAGAATAATGCGAGGAGAAGGACCCGATGACGGGTTTCCCGGTTTCGATGAAGGTGCTGGTGGATGAATTTTCCAAGATGCCGGGGATAGGCTCCAAGACCGCCCAGCGGCTGGCCTTTTACATACTGAGGTCGTCCAAGGGCGATGCCGAGGCCCTTTCGAAAGCTATTACCAAGGTAAAGGAATCGGTCAGGTTCTGCAAGTCATGTAATAACCTGAGCGATGACGAACTTTGCGAGATCTGTAAAAGCCATTCGAGAAATAAGTCCCTATTATGCGTTGTGGAGGAGCCCAACGATATAATAACCATAGAAAAGTCCGGAAATTATAACGGCCTATACCATGTCCTCCTCGGTTCGCTTTCGCCGCTTGACGGAATAGGGCCATCGGAATTGAAGATAGAGGAATTGCTGGCCAGGGCCAGGAAAGAGAAGTTCAGGGAAATAATCATAGCTACCGATTTCAATACGGAAGGAGAGGCCACCGCCCTCTACCTTTCGAATGTCCTCAAGGATAGCGGCGCGAAGCTTACAAGGGTGGCCTACGGCATGCCGGTAGGCAGCGACATAGGCCACGCCGACCAGGCGACCATAATAAAGGCGTTCGAAGGCAGGCGTGATATACGCTGAATAAAGGGTTAAATCAGGACAATGCCCTTGACAGCGCCTTCTTTATCTGATATCATTTACAATAAACATCCCGCCAGCCATATGAAAAATTTCTTATTCAGGCGGGATTTAATTCGGCCCAACGACAAAGCGGTGCGAACAACTTATGTCGCTATCGCTTCATAAGTTGTGGCCTCATTAGAGGAGGGTGTATGGGAATAATGGAAGCGATCAGGAAGGGCTTCGGTGTAGCTACCCGGAATCTAGGTTTGGTTCTCATTTTGTTCGTATTTAATCTTATATGGAACCTGGCGAGCATACCGCTTGCGGGACCGGCAACAGCGCCAGCGCCGCAGGTCAACGTGGTTGCCCTTGCCTTTGCCATCATCTTTATATTGGCGAGCATATTTGTACAGGGCGGGTCCCTGGGCCTTGTGAGGGATTATTTAAAGGCCGGCAGCATGAAATTGGCCGGTTTCGCGAAATACGGCGCCAAGTATTACCTGCGCCTCCTCGGGCTTGGCATTATCATAGTTTTGATCATAGCCATAGTGGGCTTGGTAGCGGCGCTGATAGTCGCCGCGACAGCGCCCCTGAACAATACGGTGGTGACGACAGTAGCCGGTATCGTCTCTATAATTATAGGAGCGCTGGGGCTATATACGATATTCCTTCTTATCTTCTCTCCGTATTCCGCCGTTTGCGATGAGATCGGGATCATGGGCGCCATGAAGGCGAGCATGAGGACCGTGAGAAGGTCGATATTGAAGGTGCTATTACTCTTGATCCTGCTCGTGTTGATCTCGCTCGGCATCGGGTTCGTGGTAGGTTTCCTGGTAGGGCTCGTCACGGTGGCGATGCCTGCACAAGCCGGCCAGATCGTGATCGGTATCGTGAACAGCATCTTCAATAGTTATCTCGGAGTCGTGATGACGGCCAGTTTCATGGCGTTCTATCTCGCGCTTGCCGAGAAGGAAAAGACCTCCGCAGCGAAGGTGTTTTGAAGGTCGAATAAGAAAATTACATAAATGAAAGATTTAGTTGAAATCCGCTGGCACGGAAGAGGCGGCCAGGGGGCCAAGACAGCGGCTCTTTTGTTCGCTGACGCGGCCTTGAGTTCAGGAAAATACATACAGGCGTTCCCGGAATACGGCCCCGAAAGAATGGGAGCGCCCGTAGCTTCGTTCAATCGCCTCTCTTCAGAGCCGATATTGCTCCATTCCGGAGTAACAAATCCAGACATAGTCTTGGTATTGGACCCCACGCTGATGGAGAGCGTGGACGTCGTCGATGGCATGCCGGATAACGGCACGCTCATAGTGAATACCGATAAGACGGCCGACGATATAAGGAAACACTGCTCCATAAAATCCGGGATAAAGGTATTTACCGTGGACGCTTCCACCATATCTAAAGAGACGATCGGCAGGGATATTCCCAATACGCCCATGCTCGGAGCGCTGGTAAAAGCGACGGACATATTGGACTTCAAGGAGATGCTTGAGGATACTAAGAAAAAACTGGCGAAGAAATTCAAATCGAAACCGGATGTCATAGAGGGGAACATAAAAGCGATCGAACGCGCGTATAATGAGGTTAAAACATAGTTACCCGTAACCAGTAACTCGCAACTAGTAATAAAAAATGACAGAAAAAAAGAAAATAACAAAACCCGGCTGGAAGGAACTCCCCGAAGGCGACCTGATAATAGGCGGGGGAACGAGTAGGGACTTCAAGACCGGCGACTGGCGGACCCAGAGGCCCATACACATCCCTGAGAAGTGCATAAATTGCCTGACCTGCTGGGTATATTGCCCCGACTCCGCTGTTCTGGTAAAGGACGGTAAGGTAGTGGGGTTCGATTATGATTATTGCAAGGGCTGCGGCATATGCGAGCATGAATGCCCCGTTAAGGGCAAGGCGATAAAGATGGTTTCCGAGCGTGAAGCCAAGGCAGCTGGAAAACCGAAGTCCAAGGATTAAAATTTAAAATGGCAAAAGAGAACATAGTAGCGAGAACGGGAAATGAGGCGATGGCCGAGGCCATGCGCCAGATAAA
>JAQUQN010000075.1 GCA_028716065.1 Candidatus Omnitrophota bacterium | reverse complement strand
AGCGGGAAGCAAGGAAGACCTCATCTCCAATCCCAAGGCCAGGGAGATATACCTCGGCGAGAAGTTTACAATGTAATTATTTTATGTTATAATACCGGCTTCATTTTCAGGAGAAGGACATTGAAAGCAAAGATAAAAGCCAAGGCGCTCGAGGAGTGTACGACCATATTCGACATAGAGGTGCCGAAAGAGAGTATCGATAAGGCGTTCGATGAGGTCTACGCCGATATATCCAGGATATCGAAGATCCCAGGTTTCAGGGAGGGGAAAGCGCCCATGGACCTTGTGAGGAAGCATTATGCCGACAGCGCTAAGGAGGAGGTCCTGAAGAGGCTCATACCCGAGGCATACCGCCTGGCCCTTGCCGAACATAAGATAAATCCCATAGGCATGCCCGAGATAAGCGATGTCAGTTTCGAAGAGGGCAAGGCGATATCATTCAAGGCCAAGGTCGAGACCCGCCCCAGGCTCAAATTGAAGGATTATAAGGGCATCAAAGTCGACAAGAAGAAGGTGGATATAAAGGATGATGAGATAGCGAAAACCCTCGAGAACCTTAGGGAGATGAACGCGAAATATAAGGCCGTAGAGGACAGGCCCGTGCAATTCGGAGATTACGCGGTCGTGGACCTTGACTGCTTGGCTGACGGTAAGCCTATCCATAAGAAGAGGGAGAACCTCTGGCTCTTTCTGGAGAAGGAGACGCTCGTGCCGGAACTTCATGAGAAGATGGTAGGGATGAATAAGGCCGAGGAGAGAGATATAACGGTAGTCCTTCCCGAGAAGTACCCGGACAAGAACCATGCGGGCAAACCCGTCACTTATCACGTAAAGCTGAAAGAGATAAAATCGAGGGAGCTGCCGGCGCTGGATGACGAATTCGCGAAGGACCTGGGAAAAGAGAATTTAAACGCGCTGAAGGCGGAAGTGCGCTCGGAGATGGAGAAGCATAAAAAGGCGAGCGTTGAATTTGAGACGGAGAGCCAGTTGCTGGATAAACTGATAGACGACAATGTCTTTCCCGTGCCTTCGGGACTCGTGGCGCGCCAGCTGGAATACATGGTAGAGGACGCCAAGGAACGCCTGGTACGCAAGGGGTTCAAGAAGGAAGACCTGGACAAGAAGGATAAGGAGTTGCAGGATAAGTTCAAAGCCGACGCCCAGCGCCGCATACGGCTTCTCTTCATATTGAATGAGATAGCCGGCGCGGAGAAGATAGAGGCAAATGATGATGACGTGAAGGAAGCCTACCGCCTCATCTCCGTCCAGACAGGAAAGAGCGAAAAAGAGGTAAGGGAACATTACGAAAAAGAAGGCATAGTCGAGGATCTTAAAGAAAAACTGAAAGAGGAGAAGACAATCCGTTTTCTTCTCAATAACGCGGATATCGTAGAGAAGGAGGCGTAAGATGAGCTTGCTTGTTCCGATGGTAATAGAGTCGACAGGACGTGCCGAAAGGGCTTATGACATTTATTCCAGGCTCTTGAAGGACAGGATCATATTCATAGGGACCGCCATCGATGACAACGTGGCGAACCTTATCATAGCGCAGCTCCTCTTTCTGCAGATGGAGGACCAGGATAAGGACATCAATATCTATATCAATACTCCGGGCGGAGTGGTAACGAGCGGCCTGGCCATATATGATACGATGCAATTCGTTAAACCCCATGTCAACACCTACTGCGTCGGACAGGCTACGAGCATGGGCGCGCTTCTTCTTACCGCAGGGGCGCCCGGCAAGCGTTATGCGCTTCCGCATTCCAGGATAATGATACATCAGCCGTGGGGCGGGGTCCAGGGTGCGGCCTCCGACATCAGCATACAGGCGCAGGAGATATTGAGGTTAAGATCGAGGATAGAAGAATTGCTGGTCAAACATACCAAGCAGCCGATAGAGAAGATCAAAAAAGACACCGACAGGGATTATTTCATGTCAGCCGCAGAGGCGAAGAAGTACGGGATAGTCGACGAGGTTATCGAGAATATAGGGAAGAAGAAATAATATTCAGGAGATAGCGATGAAAAAGAATTACCTAATGACACCCGGGCCGACGCCGGTGCCGGAAGATATCAGGAAGGAGATGGCCAAGCCCATCATCCATCACAGGACAAAAGAGTACCAGGCCATATTCAAGGACGTGACTGAAGGATTGAAGAAGATATTCAAGACTTCGAACGATGTATTCACTTTTACCTCGAGCGGAACGGGCGCGATGGAGGCGTCGATCGTCAACGTGCTTTCTCCCGGAGATAAGATCATAGTGGTACGCGGCGGAAAATTCGGAGAACGTTTCGGTGAGATAGCCAAGGCGTACGGCGTAGAAGTTATACCCCTGGATGTGGAATGGGGAAGCGCGCCAAAGCCGGAAGCGATAAAAGAACTGCTTGCCAAAAATCCTGACGTCAAAGCCGTATATACGACTCTCTGCGAGACATCGACGGCTACGGTATACGATATAGAAACTATCGGTAAGATAGTAAAGGAGACGCCGGCTTTATTCATAGTGGACGTGATAAGCGGGCTTGGCGCGGATGATTTCCAGAACGATAAATGGGGAGTTGATATAGCTATAGGAGGCTCGCAGAAGGGGCTCATGATACCTCCGGGGTTGTCTTTTTGTTCGGTAAGCGAAAAGGCATGGAAGGCGGTCGAGGCCTCGAAACTTCCAAAATTCTATCTGAATTTCAAAAAATATAAAAAAGCCATGACCAATACCGATACGCCCTTTACTTCTGCAATAACCCTCGTGATAGGGCTGAAGAAGGCGATAGAGTTGATAAATAGTAAGGGCGTAGACAACGTAATAGCCGAACATAAAAAGCAGGCGCTGGCCTATCGCGCGGCCGCAAAGGCGTTAGGGCTCGATCTGTTCTCCAAATCCCCGTCATTTGCAGTCACGGCGATATCAGTGTCATCTGGTATGAATGCCGACGAGCTCATAAAATTGTTAAAAAGCGAATTTGGGGTTACTTTTGCCGGCGGACAGGAACAGCTTAAGGGCAAGATTTTCAGGGTGGCGCACATGGGCGGTATCGACGAGGAACATACGATAGAATCGATAAAGGCGCTGGAAGGCGCCCTGGCAAAATTAGGTTTCAAATTCAAGGCAGGCGCCGCGTTGGACGCCGCCAATAAGATACTAAAAGGATAGAAAAGGAATACAGCATAATTTTCGGAGGCAAGACATGCCATTCAAGGTTCTCATAAGCGATTCGCTGTCCAAAGAAGCTATCGCCATTCTGGAAAAAGAGAAAGAACTGAAAGTAGACGTGAACACCAAGCTTACCCCGGATGAGCTGAAGAATGTAATCAAAGATTACGACGCGCTCATCGTCCGCAGCGGCACCAAGGTCACGAAGGATGTGATAGAACATGCCGATAAGCTCAGGATAGTGGGTAGGGCCGGTGTCGGCCTTGATAACGTGGACGTCGAAGCCGCCTCGAAAAAAGGCGTGATAGTCGTCAATACGCCGGGCGGCAATACCATATCTACGGCGGAGCATACCGTCTCCATGATGCTGGCGCTTTCGCGTAATATATCCCTGGCGGATCAGTCGATGAAGAGAGGCGAGTGGGAGCGGAAAAAGTTCATGGGTACCGAACTTTATGGAAAGACGCTGGGTGTCGTAGGGCTTGGCAGGATAGGCACCGAAGTCGCGAAGAGGGCCTTGAGTTTTGAAATGAGGGTCCTGGCGTATGACCCGTATCTCTCCATGGAAAAGGCCAAAGAGTTGGGCATAGAGTCGGTAGATCTAAATACACTGTTCAAAGAATCCGACTACATAAGCGTGCATACTCCGCTTACCGAAGAGACCAAGCATATAATATCGGATAAAGAGTTCGGAATGATGAAGAAGGGCATAAGGATCATAAATTGCGCCAGGGGCGGTATAGTGGACGAGGAGGCATTGGTGAAGGCGATAGAGTCCGGTAAGGTAGCGGGTGCCGCACTGGACGTATATGAGGACGAACCGCCGAAAAAAGATTCAAAAATTATTAAACTCGATAAATTGGTCCTTACGCCGCACCTGGGGGCGTCTACCGAAGAAGCGCAGGTGAATGTCGCCATAGATATAGCGAATACAGTCCGCGACGTGCTTTTTAATAAATGTATCAGGAACGCGGTCAACATGCCTTGTGTCGAGCCGGAGATGCTGAAGATCATAGAGCCGTATCTCAAGCTATGCGAGAATATAGGCGCGATGCAGTCGCAGCTGGTAGAGGGCCATATAAAACGGGTCAAGATAAGATATGTCGGGGAGATCCTGAAATATGATCTATCTCCTTTCACCGTGTCGCTGATCAAGGGGATGCTGACACCCATATTGCAGGAGACCGTCAACTTCGTCAATTCTCTGGTCATAGCCAAGGAGCGAGGGATAAACATAGTGGAGATGAAGACGGCCGAAGTGCAGGATTATACGAGCCTGATATGGGTGGAGGTCGAGACCGATAAGTCCAAAAATTCGATAGCCGGGACGCTCTTTACCAAGATCGACCCCAGGATAGTAAAGGTAAACGAGTTTTATGTGGATTGCGTTCCGGAAGGCTACATGGTCGTCATATTCAATAAGGACGTGCCCGGCATAATCGGCCAGATAGGACGAATACTCGGAGACAACAAGATAAACATAGCCGGCATGTCCTTCGGTCGCGAAGAGAAGGGCGGCAGGGCGATCACGGTCCTTAATGTGGATAGCGATGTTCCGAAAAAGGTCCTGGAAGAGATCAGAAGATCGAGTAATATCCAGGAAGTGAAGCTGGTCAAACTATAATATAAAAGAGGGTATTTCGCATGAAGAGAAAGCAGAATAAGATCTACATACTGGATGTGACGAACAGAGATGGGGTGCAAACCTCGAGGCTGGGGCTTGCTAAGTTACAGAAGACGATGATAAATATCTATCTTAATGATATGGGCGTGCACCAGTCCGAGTTCGGTTTTCCGGTGACCCGGCATGAAACCAACTATCTCAACGCCAACCTGGAGCTTGCCAGGATCGGAGTATTGAAGCCCATAATTTTGAGCGGATGGATCAGGGCCATACGCCAGGATGTAGAAAAGGCCTGCAAACTGACGAAGGTCGAAAACCTCAACCTTTCCATATCTACCTCAGAACAGATGATAAGCGGAAAATTCCAGGGAAAATACACCAAGGATGATGTCATAAAGGAGATGGCCGAGGCTGTCCAGGTGGCGAGAAAGCTCGGCATAAAAATACTCGGGGTAAATGCCGAGGACGCCTCCAGAACGGACCTTGACTATCTTATAAAATTCGCCAGAGCTGCCAGGAAGGCAGGCGCCAACAGGCTGAGATACTGCGATACGCTGGGTTATGATGACCCGTTCACCATCTATGAAAGGGTCAAGATCCTGGCCGAAGAGGTGAAACTTCCGATAGAACTACATTGCCACAATGACCTCGGCATGGTCGTTGCCTGTTCCGTAGCCGGCGCCAAGGCCGCTTTAGACGGAGGAGTGGATGCCTATATAAATACTACCGTCAACGGGATGGGCGAGCGCGCCGGTAACGCCGACCTGGTAAGCGTGATCCTGGCGCTTAAATATTCTAGC
>JAQUQN010000074.1 GCA_028716065.1 Candidatus Omnitrophota bacterium | reverse complement strand
AATATGCTTTCCATAAGATATGTTATTGTGGTCTTACCGTTCGTGCCGGTAACTCCTATCATCTTTAAGCGGCTGGCTGGATTTTTATAAAAATTGGCCGCTATCCTGGGAAGTTCTTTTTCCGTATCGGCAAATATCTTTCTGACGCCTGGACCGGATCTGAAGTTCCTCTGGGAAACTATTACCTTAGCGCCTTTTCTTATGGCTTCATTTATGAAATTGTGACCGTCTTGGTCATGCCCTTTAAGCGCGACAAAAAGACTATTCTTCTTTACTAATCTCGAATCGCTGGCCGCGCCACTTACAATGACAGAAGATAGATCGTCATCGCTTTTGTATTTTATGCCTTTTAATATGTCCTTTAGATACATCATAACTCAATACCCTGTTTAAGACTTCATCCCTTTAGCGTGCAAGTACTTTAAAGATTCACTCACGACTTCCCTGAAAACGGGGGCCGCGACATCTCCGCCGAAATAGACCGGGCGCGGTTCGTCGACGGATACCACGACAGATATGAGTGGCCTGTCTACGGGCGCGAACCCGATGAACGAGGCGATGAACTTACTGTGCGAGTAGAGCCCCCCTTCTACCTTTTGCGCCGTACCGGTCTTACCGCCGACTTTAAATTCAGCGGTCCTGGCCTTCTTGCCCGTGCCGGACTCGACTACCCCCATGAGCAGCTGTCTCATCCTATACGCCGTCATGGGAGATATCACCTTTCTTCTCACCTTGGGAGGAAAATCCTGTATCACCTCGCCGTTTTCGTCCATGATCTCTTTGACTATGCGGGGTCTTACCAGATATCCATTATCCGCTATGACCGATATGGCGCAAGCCAACTGCATGGCCGTCGCGGTAACCTCCTGCCCCATCGGGATCGCTAACATGCTTGAACTCGTCCACTTTGAAATGGGCCTATTCATGCCGACAACTTCCCCCGGAAGCCTTATGCCTGTCCTTTCATAAAAACCGAACGCTTTCATATATTTGTATAATCTTTCCGCGCCAAGTATCGCCGCCACTTTAACGGTCCCTATATTGCTCGACTTTTCGATCACTTCCTTAAATGTCATGATACCGTGTGGCCTGTGGTCATGCAATGTCCTGGAGCCGACTTTATAAGCGCCGTTCTCACAGTCGAATTTGTCATCTAACTTTACGGCGTTCTCTTCTAAAATAGCGCTGGCCGTCACGATCTTAAAAACACTGCCTGGCTCGTAAAAATCGTTAAGCGCCCTGTTACGCATCGATTCCGTGGAACGTCCGCCGTAGTCGTTCAGATCGAAATTAGGATAATTGGCCAGCGCCAGCACATCCCCCGAACATGGATCCATCACGACGATGGACGCGGCCTTGGCGTTATACTTATTATACATCTTAAAGAGCTCTCTCTCAGCTATATTTTGTATTACTTCGTCTATGGTCAAAACCATATTGAAACCATCTTTCGCGGGCACGAACTCATCCTGATAATATTCCAGCATCTTCTGTCTGGCATCCTGCGCGGAAGTAAGCCATCCGCCCTGCCCCTTCAGGTATTTATCATAATATAATTCCATACCCTCAAGCCCGACATTATCTATGTCCACGATACCTATAAGATGCGAAGCGAGGCTTTTATTGGGGTAGAACCTCTTCGATTCCTTGATAAGTTCTATGCCATCGGCCTTCAGCGTCTTGACCCTTTCCGCTTCCTGCGGGGTAATTTTTCTTTTTATCCAAATGAAAGACTTATCCCTCGATATCCTGTCAAGGACAAATTTTTCGTCCAGGCCAAGCGCCGGGGCAACAATCTTCGCTGTCCTGATCTTATTCTTTATCTGTCTGGGATTGGCAAATACCGAATCGCAATTAAGGTTCACGGCAAGGACATGCATGTTCCTGTCAAATATGGTGCCTCTTTTCGGGGGAAGGTCGATCGATACGGTGTGTTGTTCGCTGGCTATCTGGGAATAAAATTTGTGCCTTATGGCCTGAAGATAAAAGAGACGGGCCAGAAGAAATACTAATATAAGAAGAAAGAAAAGAAATACGGTTAACTGGCGGGCCTTAGAGATTCCACTATGCACGAATTTGAGAAACCCTTCAAAAGACTTACTCTATTATCATCTCTCCCTGGCGTGGGCCTCTGCCCTCAAACCAAGAAAATCTAGAATGCCGAAAATATTCAATACCTTTTCAAGATCAAACTTACGCAGGTTTGACACATCTATCCTGTTAGGCGAAAACATCGCTGCCTTAAAAACCTGGCCATTTTTAGGAAAAACTAAATCTACCTTTTTCGCCAAAAGAACATTTTCAAGCCGTGATGGAGCCTCAAGGTTGTTAATATTATAAGCTAACCTCTCCTTGCGGTCAAGCATATCCTTTAATATGCATTCCTTGCGGTCAATGGCATAGCTCAATTTGACCAGCTCTACATGCTGGTGAACATATAACAATCCGACCAGTGTAAATATCACTATTGATAATATAATTTTGCCGGGTTTCATACGCCCTTATGCCCTTTCCGCCACCCTCAGTTTTGCGCTTCTGGAACGAGGATTAGATATGGCCTCTTCACGAGATGGTACGAGCGGTTTCTTTGTTATGATCCTCACGAGCCCTATCTTAGAGGATTCCCTGAACATGTTCTTCACTATCCTATCTTCCAAAGAATGGAACGAGATCACGCAAATTCTGGCGCCCACCTTAAGACGTTCTATGGATTTTCTTAGTCCCTTCTCCAGCGCGCCCAACTCATCATTCACGAAGATCCTGAAAGCCTGAAATGTGCGAGTGGCAGGATCTATCCTGCCTCTTTTGTACCTCGAACCCACGGCCCTATGTATGACACCGGTCAGTTCGCGTGTTGTCTCTATGGGCCTTTTTCTGCGCGCCTCTATTATGGCCCCGGCGATCCTCCTGTAAAACCTCTCTTCGCCAAAGGTCCTTATAATTTGCGCTAGATCTTTTTCTTTATACTTATTGACCAGTTCATACGCCGAGAGGGTTTGCGCGGGATCCATCCGCATGTCAAGCCTCGCGTCGAATTTTATGCTGAAACCTCTTGACGCATCCTCTATCTGATAGGACGATATCCCCAGGTCCATCAATACGGCATCTAAAAAATTTATACCGGCCTTGGCCAGGGCCTCATCCAGATCCCTGAAATTACTGTTTATTAAACGGAAAGAGCCTTGAAAATATTTTAAATTATCTTCGGCTATCTTAAGGGCGTTTTCATCGGCATCCATGCCGATCAACATGCCGCCTGGCAGTATCTTGCCAAGCATCTCTTTGGCATGGCCGCCACCGCCTACTGTCGCATCCAATACCACAAATCCCGGCTTCAGATTCAAAGAACCTACGGCCTCTCCTATCATTACGGATTGATGCACTGTAATTCAACCTCAAAAGCCTACAAAGACTTTGTCAGGATGCTCAATTTATTGAACGGCATCTTCTTCAACACGTACCTCTCCATTCCAACGAGAGACGGGTCGCCATTAAGCGCCCTTATCTTCTTGAGCCTTTCTATGAAGAAGTCGGAATTTGCCGTGTGAATGCTCTCTCTTTTCACGGACTTTGTCCTTGAACCCATATGGTGCCTCCTGTTCGCTACCCTTCCTGAGACATGAGCCGCTCGGCTATCTCTTCAAAAGATCCCTTTGAAGACTTGTAATATTCATGCCACGCTTCTTTAGACCATATCTCTATCCTGTTAGACACGCCTATTATCACGACATCGCGCCTGATCTCGGCGAAATCTTTAAGATACTTCGGCACGAGGATCCTTCCCTGCTTGTCGCATTCAAGCTGGACCGCTCCGGAAAAATATAATCTGTTGAATTTTCTGGCTTCTGATTTCGTGAAAGAGACAGACCGGAATTTGGATTCCTGCGACTTCCACTCATCTTCCGTAAAAAGAAAAAGGCACTTGTCGAGGCCTCTCGTAACATAACATTTTTCAATATTATATTCTCTGAAGAAGTCCCGAAATTTAGAAGGGATGATAATCCTACCCTTCTTGTCTATGGTATGTTCATACTCCCCATAGAACATTATAGATATCCTCCATTTTACACCACTTTATACCACTTTGTGATATAAAGTATACACTACCACCCCTTTTTTGTCAACATTAGGAAATAAAAAACCCTTCGACAAAAGCTCAGGGTTTTTATCCTGAGCGAAGCCAAAGGATAGAAGGATAAAAAAAAGACAGTAGTAACCTACTGTCTTCTTAATTAGTCGGCAGACCTGTAAGCCGAGTTTAGTCTTATCCCCGCCGTCTCGCAAAGCAAAACGCCGGAAATGAGGTAATCATCTATCTAGCCCCTGGATTGCTCCAGGGGTCGTGCGACCTTACCCGTCCTGATACTGATATATTATACAGTAGGGGCGAGCTCCCCTGAATCAGGACCTATTTGGTCTTGCTCCTCGTAGAGATTGCCTCGTTTCACCCAAACTCGCGAAGTAAGTTTAAGATCCTTCGGAGGCTCCTATTTGTCGCCTCCTCAGGATCAAATTTTGCTCCGCAAAATTTGACTCGTCTCTGTGGCTCTATCCCCGCAGATTTCTCGCCTTTCGGCTTCGAAATCTAATTGCGGGGATGGTCCCTACGAAGTAAAGCTATGGGACCTATCCTCACCTTCCGGTGGACGGCCGTTAGCCGCTACGCCGCTCTTTGGAGCTCGGACTTTCCTCCCACGTTGTCCTGTTTTGCAGAACAACGAAGGCGATCACCCGGTCTGCCTGAAATTGCCTAAATTGATGGCCTTATTGGCCAGTTTATCGGCCTCTTTATTCTGTGAACGGTCTATGTGCCTGATCTCGAAATGCTTGAACCCCTGCAGCATGTGAAGCGCCTTGTCGAAGAGCGATCTTATCTCTTCGCTTTTTACCCTATATTCGCCTTCGAGCTGTTTCGCGATTAGTTGGCTATCCATGTTCAGGACTATTTCATCCGCCTTCAAGATCAACGCCTCCTGCAGGGCATATATGAGCGCGTTGTATTCGGCGACATTATTCGTGGTCTCGCCTATATATTTATAAAAATCTTTCAACCGGTTCTTTTTTTCGTCGAGTATCACCACACCCACACCCGCCGGTCCGGGATTGCCGCGGCTCGCTCCGTCTATGTATAGGAATAATTTTTTACTCTTCAATATAGAGTATCCTGGTACAGTTCTCGCAGAAGGTCAATTCCTTCTTCATCCTTATTTCATTTATAACCTGCGGAGGCAATATCCTGAAGCACCCCTGGCATGACTCCTTTGCCACTGAAACGACTGCCAGGCCGTCCTTGCTTTTCAGCACTCTCTCGTATTTCGACAAGATAACCTTATCCACCTTGGCCGCTAACTCTTTCCTCTGAGAATTCAATTTCTCCAGCTCACCCTTTATCTGTTTCGATTCTTCATCCAACTTCTTCTTCTCTTCATTGAGTTTGGACTCTTCTAATTTTAAAAGTTCTTTTTCCTCTACGATCTTCTGGTTCTCGGCATCCACTTCATCCAGGATCTTGATGATCTCCTCTTCTATGAGGGAATTATCGGCCTTTACCCTTTCTATCTCCTCCTGTAGGGCAGAGTATTCTTTATTGGTCTTTATCTGATAGAGCTGTGATTG
>JAQUQN010000073.1 GCA_028716065.1 Candidatus Omnitrophota bacterium | reverse complement strand
GCCCCAGTTTTAGATAGTCCTGTTGCAGGCAATCTTGGCGGACATACAGATACCACATGTCTATTGCTGGTCTATTGTAAACCCCATACGAGACCTAGAAACAAAAGCCGTGGCCGTGGCAGGACCCTAAAATTTCTCAACACGGAAAAATAGCAACCTAGAAGGGGACACCTCAGAAAGTAACGGTATATGAAGAGCTTTACTGAATACTTAACTTTTAATACAAAAAATAGGCAAGAATTTATTAATATCACACCTCAGGTAGAAGATGCTGTCCGGAAGAGCGATGTTAAAGAGGGCTTGTGCCTTGTCAATACCATGCATATAACAAGCTCCGTATTTATCAATGACGCGGAGGACGGCCTTCACCGGGATTTCAGCAAGTGGCTTGAGAAGTTGGCGCCTTATGACAAGAAAGGGTATAAGCATAATTTGACGGGTGAGGACAATGGAGACGCTCACCTGAAGAGGACCGTGATGGGCAGAGAAGTTACGGTGGCGATCACTAACGGCAAGCTGGACTTCGGGCCGTGGGAACAGATCTTTTACGGTGAATTTGACGGAAGACGGCGTAAGCGAGTGCTTATAAAGATAATCGGTGAATGACGAACGCTCGTGCAGATTGGGGACAGCCTAAAAGGGGTCAATTTACATATTCCCTTGACATTTATAAGGTTATAATATACAATTGTATATACAAACGAGGTTGAATGAAAGATATACGCTGGAGTCAGTTAAAGAGCGAACGGCTTAAAAGGACGCGCGGCGTTTCCTTCGAAGAGATTATAAATACGGAACTCATTGCCGTTAAGCGTAATCCTGCGAAAGAAAACCAAAATATAATGCTCTTTAAGCATAAAGGCTATATTTGGATAGTTCCATATGTTGAGGAAAAAGAATATATCTTTTTGAAGACGTTATATCCCAGCAGAAAATATACAAAACTTTACAAAAAAGGAGAATTGTGATGAGAAAAGTTCGGCTTACGCGGCAGGAGAAAGCGGTCGAGAATAGTCTTTTAAAGGGCGAATATGTGGATGTCGCCAAGGGTGAGTTTGAGGCGATTGCGCAAGCCATTACGATGCGCAAGAAAGACGCCGTCTTGAACATACGGGTAAATAGCCGGGATCTCAATAGCATAAAAGAGAAGGCCCAACGGCTTGGCATTCGATATCAAACCTTCATTTCAGAGATTATCCATAGGATTGCTCAGGCACATTAGTTAAAAATAGGGATAGCGCCCGTTTTCGGGAAGCGTGAAATGATGGAACCGACAATCGTGACATGGATTCTGGGTATCTCCGGTGTATTGCTCTACCTTCCGGCCATATATATACAAGCGTTCGCCGTCTTCAGGCCTCACGACCAGAGGACCAAGGACATGCTGGTGGGTAAAGGCGGGGATTATCATGATAAGACGTATTTCGATTTCTGTCGCGGCAGCGGCTGGGCGGACCTTGGCATACAAATTCCCTTGGTGATGATTGGCAGCATAGCCGTGCTCTTCGGGCATCCTTGGGCCTACACGATATGGGCCGCGGGCGCGTTTATAACGATATATATTCATCTCATACTGCTCTTCATGGAAGGCAAGCATATTTATGACAAATGGGGCCCTATCGCATTTTTCACCTATGGGTGGGGGCTGTGGGTCTATTGGGCAATCATCGTTGTCATCTACAGTTTACTGCGCATTGGTAAATTATAAACCTCCTACACCTACGCGGTGTTTGAGGTTGACTCAGCTATAATCGTTTCAAAAAATAGGGACAGCGACCGGTTTTAATTTTAACTGATAGCTGAACTGGATTATCCCGGAGAGAAAAAGATGGGATTGGCGAGATTGATAACATTGAGCAATGCCGAACTGACAAGGGTATTTTTCGCGATATCCTTGCTGTTGATCTCGGCGCATATCTTCGGCTATGTCTTTCAAAGGTTCAGGATGCCGAGGGTCATCGGCGAGATCTGCGGCGGATTGTTATTAGGCCCGACTTTCCTGGGACATCTTTTCCCGGGGGCCCACGATTGGGTCTTCAATGCCTTTGATGGGGAAGGAAAGCTGATCTCTCTTGTCTATTGGTTCGGTCTGGTATTGCTGATGTTTATATCGGGTTTCGAAATCCAAAAATCGATTAGCAAAGGTGACAGGAAAACGATAGCAGCCATCTTGCTTGGGGCGACGCTGATTCCGTTCTTCGCCGGCTGGCTGGCCCCCCGTTTTTATGATTTTTCGCCTTTCTTGGGCATAAAAAATAATATGCTCGCGCTTAAGATAGTGATAGCTATCGCCGTGGCGGTCACGTCGATTCCCGTCATATCGAAGATATTCATCGATTTGAAAATCATCGATACGCACTTCGCGAAAATCGTATTAGCCACGGCAACGATACAGGATATTATTCTCTGGATGGCCCTCGCGATCGCGACAGGCCTTGTGGGATCAGCGAGCCTGGCTTTGTCGGACATATTATCCACCGTTCTGGCCACTCTTATATTTTTTATCGTGGCATTACTCATAATGCCGAAATTGATCCGATTTACAAATAATTTACGGATAAATTTATTAATCAAGTCTTCGGTAGCCGGTTATACTTTATTCATATGCTTCTTTTTCGCGGCGATAGCGTGCGTGCTGGATGTCAACATAGTCTTCGGGGCGTTTCTGGCCGGTATAGTGATAGGTATGATGCCCGGCGACAAATTCGAAAGAGTCAAAGAGCATATAAAAGAATTTTCGCTGGCATTTTTTATTCCTATATATTTCGCGGTGGTCGGGTTAAAATTGGACCTGATACATCACTTTGATATCTATTTCTTTGCGGGATTCTTGCTGTTCAGCACGATATTCGAAACAGGCGGGACCTTGATCGCAGCGAAAATAGCAGGAAAGAGCTGGTTATCCAGTTTCAATCTCTCCGTTGCCATGAATACAAGGGGCGGCCCGGGAATAGTTCTCGCCACAATAGCGTTTGACATGGGAATTATCAATGAGACCTTTTTCTCGGCCCTTGTGATAATAGCTATTGTCACTTCTCTTTTGGCAGGTTATTGGTTTAAATATGTCCTCACCAGGGGATGGAGCCTTTTAAAGTAAATTAAGGAAAACAGGAGACGGGACAGGAAGTGCCACCCAAGAGGAAATTTTAGGGTGACACGACCGAGACTTTTGCCCCAGTTGACGATACGAAAGATTTTGTGAACGATGCATTGAATTTTTTCGGTTTCTTGCTGAAGGCGGAACTTTTGTGGTAAGCCGGAGCGACTGTATAAAAATGCGATACATTAAGGCGGTCCAGGCTTTATCATCGCATTTTTATCCACAGTCCCGTTACATGCCTAATGTAACGGGACGACAAGCGGAGGCGGCCACAAAAGTAAACGCCTGTTTGGGTAAAGCCGAAAAAATTATGAGGAGGATGGGATGACAAAATCTGCAGTGAGGAATTTGTTCGAAATGATGGAGTTTCCGAAGGAGGGAGTTTTCAGTAAGGTGCTGGTGAAGGGCGAGGCCTCGAACCACACACTCATGTGCCTCGCGAAGGGGACCGACATTTCGGAGCATACTTCGACGCGCGAGGCGAGCGTCACCGTATTGAAGGGTAAAGGCACGTTCGTCCTGAACGGAAAGCGCATAAAGATGGCTCCTGGAGTATTCATCTTCATGCCGAAGAACACTCCGCACTCGCTAAAGGCAAGCGAAGATTCAGCGATCCTTTTGAGCCTTTCTGGAAAAGATTAGAGTTTAAAAAAACCTCTTTATTGCTTACCTTCATAATTTACCACTACAGCATCTACCAAAAATATTTAAAAAAAATTGCAATAATCTTGCCTCCTGCGGCGTCTTTATATATGAGGGCATATGAAGACCAAAAAGGAGGTGTTATGGATATAGATTTATGATTATGAACGGCTGGGAGCTTGTCTTTAAATAGGTTGACAATTAAAAAGAAAGAATTATAATGAAGGAGTAAAATATGAAGAGAGAAGATTGTGATAGAAGGACGAATGTCCTGCTCGAGGAGATGAATTCATCCATTAAAGTCATCGCCGAAGGCCATGGTGGCATCACAAACAGGCTGGATAAGATCGAATCCCGGCTGGGTGCCGTCGAGTCCCGGCTTGGTTCGGTTGAAGGTGAGGTATATGCGGTCAAAATGGCCGTATTTGATCTAAATTCGCGTCTGGCAAGAGTAGAATAACCATCGAACAATAGGTCAAAAACGTGAAATTGTGGATATAAAGGACGGTTCCGAAGCGAGATTAGGGCCGTCCTTTTTATGCTGATAGCGGGGAAACCATGAAAGTCGTATTTTTCGGGACATCGGAGTTCGCGATTGGGGCGCTCGAGGCGTTGATCGGCTCGCGCCATGAAGTGCTTGCCGTAGTAACGCAGCCCGACCGGCAGAAGGGCAGGCATCTCCATCTTTCACCGAGCCCCACAAAGGTCCTGGCCCAGACCCAAGATATCCCGGTATATCAGCCCAAAGACGCCTCGAGCAATGAATCTGTAGAATATCTTAAAACTTTAGGCGCGGACCTATTCGTAGTCGTATCGTTTGGCCAGATATTGAAGAAAGAGGCGCTCTCGATCCCGAAACATTACGCTATAAACCTGCATGGCTCACTCCTTCCTAAATATAGAGGAGCCGCCCCGACAAACTGGGCGGTAATCAACGGCGACAAGACGACGGGCGTTACCATCATAAGAATGAATGAAAAGATGGACGAGGGCGATATCATGCTTAAAAGTGAGATCGATATAGCCGGCGACGACACTAACATAACGATAAGCGAAAAACTGTCCGACCTCGGAGCGAAGGCATTACTGAAAGCGATAGAATCGATAGAGAAGGATAAGGCAAAATTCAAAAAACAGGACGCCTCCGCGGCGACATACGCGCCGAAGCTGAAGAAAGAAGACGGCCTCATAAATTGGGACGAGCCCGCAACTACCATCCATAACAAGGTTCGTGGCCTTCTTCCATGGCCGGGCGCTTATACTCATTATGACGGGAAGATCCTGAAGATACTGAAGACGGAGATTTCGGATATCCCGCCGATCAAGGATATCCAGAACGGCGAAATGGTAGATATCGTCAAGGACAAGGGCATGATCGTAAAGACCGCTCAAGGCAATCTCGCCATTCAATACCTTCAGATCGAAGGCAAAAAAGACATGGATTTTTCCTCTTTCCTCCGCGGCCACCGCATTCCCATCGGATATATCTTCAAGTAAATTTTTCGGCTTCTATAAGTAGGCGTTTACTTTTGTGGCCGCCTCCGCTTGTCGTCCCGTTACATTAGGCATGTAACGGGACTGTCCAAAATTTTTGATGGCCTCGCAACCCGGACTGGCAGTAAAGCTGTGGACAGGTTTGCTCGGCCTTGCTAAAACGCCATAATGTATCAAAAATTTTAAGAGTCGCTCCGGCGTACCACAAAAGTTTCGCCTTTACTAAGAAGCCGAAAAATTTCCTTCCCGCTCCCCAAGTAAGATATTTTGTGTCCGGGTTGAAGAATTTACGGGTGACACGGCCTAAGGCTTTTAGCTGATAGGCGAGTATGGGATGGGGGTGCCGCCGATTAGGATTATGAGATTATCGCATATATGTTTTATATAGTAGGAACTAGAGTTAATCCTGGCGGCATACAGATACCACATGTCTATTGCTGGTCTATTGTAAACCCCATACGAGACCTAGAAACAAAAGCCG
>JAQUQN010000072.1 GCA_028716065.1 Candidatus Omnitrophota bacterium | reverse complement strand
ATTTTCCTACCCCCCCTCCCAGTAAGGCCCAGGAATACCTTACCCAGCATGTAGATAAAGAATTATGGAGAGATTATTAGGGCTCCTCGCCGATTGACATTTCCTATCCCTATTGTTATAATTAGCATAAATAAGTGGGGCTGTGGTGAAGAGGGATCACATCACAATGGCATTGTGAGGTCACGAGTTCGATTCTCGTCAGCTCCACCAAATTTTGCCGGTAGAATGTAGCCTGCAAAATTTTCAAAGGGGAAAACGTGGTTTTCCCCTTATGACACTCGCACTTCAATAAGCGATATCAGCGGGTGCTCGCTGTATCCCCTTTCCTTAAAGGAAATGTGGAGTAGCATATAAGGTTACTTTACATAAGAGAAGGGGAATATTTCCCCTTCTCTTATGATATCTTAACCCCTTTACATATGTGTCGCTTCGCGACCTGATAAAGGGACGATGACGCTGGAGTGGTGGAATGGCTTACACGCCGGTCTCAAAAACCGGTGACCGCAAGGTCTTGTGGGTTCGACTCCCACCTCCAGCACCATAGCTATTTCTTATCGAAAGGGTTCGATGGGAGTCGAAGCCAAATTGCGCCGACCGATAGAGAGGAAAAGTCCTCTGGACGACAGCAATTTGGCCGGCCCGGAGCGAGGCCTCCGGCCGAGCGGAGGGGACTCCCACCTCCAGCACCAAATTCTATGCGTATAGGAATCCACGTATCGATAGCCGGAAAGATATATGAGGCGCTGGAAAGAGGCCACGCCGCGGGCTGCGATACCATCCAGATATTCAGCCGTAATCCCCGAGGATGGCAGGCCGCAAAGCTCGATAAAGATGATGTTTCGGAATTCAAGGCTTTAAAGGCGAAGTACGATATAAGGCCGGTCGTAGTGCACATACCATATATCATAAATCTGGCCACGCCCGACGATAAATTATATAAAAGATCGATAAAAGCCTACATCGAAGATATAAAACGGGCGGACTTATTAGGGGCCGAATATTTCGTGACGCACCTCGGAAGCCATGTAGGAAGCGGCGAGGATAAAGGCATCGGGAGATTTTCATCGGCCCTGAACGAAATAATAGAGAAGGCCCGGCCAAAAACGAATATACTGCTAGAGACAACCGCCGGTTCCGGTTCATGGATAGGATATGAATTTGAGCACATAGGCCGTATCATCGAGGCCCTGAATGATCGAAAGAACGTGAATGTCTGTTTCGATACGGCTCATGTCTTCGAGGCGGGTTACGACATTAAAACAACAGAAGGCCTGAACAGTACGTTAAAAGAATTTGATAAATTGATAGGTCTTGAGCTCATAAAGGTCGTCCATTTCAACGATTCTAAATCTCCCTTGAGTTCACACGTGGACAGGCATGAATATTTGGGAAAAGGCAAGATAGGACTGGCGGCCCTTGCCAGGATCATCAATCATCCAAAGTTGAAGAACGCCGCCTTCATCATGGAGACGCCGAAGGAAAAAGAGGATGATGACAGGATGAGCGTAAATACAGCAAGAAGGATGTATAAGGGAAGATGAGCGAAGACGATAAACTCTATCCATTCGATGAAATCGAAAAGAAATGGCAGAAGTTCTGGCTTGATAAGAAATTATTCAATGTAGATACGAAAAATTTCAATAACAAGTACTACTGCCTGATGATGTTCCCGTATCCGTCCGCGGCGCTTCATGTCGGGCACGGAAGGAATTACATCATAGGGGATGTGGTCGCCCGCTACAAGATGATGCGCGGTTTTAACGTGCTGGCGCCCATGGGTTGGGACGCGTTCGGCCTGCCAGCCGAGAACGCGGCCATAAAAAGCGGCGTCCATCCGAAGACCTCCAGTCTCAATAATATCAAAACCATGAAGCGCCAGCTCAGGCAATGGGGCGTAGAGTACGACTGGTCCAGGGAAGTCACCTCGTGTCTTCCGGATTATTACAAATGGACACAGTGGATATTCCTGAAACTTTATGAAAAAGGCCTTGCCTATAAGAAGAAGGCCTTCGTCAACTGGTGTCCTTCCTGTAAGACCGTCCTTGCCAACGAACAGGTCGTGAATGGCGCCTGCGAGAGGTGCGAGACAGAGGTCAATCAGAAGGATCTGGAACAGTGGTTCTTCAAGATAACGGATTACGCCGAGAGGTTATTAAGCGACCTGATGAAATTGGATGAATGGCCCCAGCGCGTGAAAACGATGCAGTCCAACTGGATAGGAAGAAGCGTAGGCGTCGAGATAGACTTTAGCATAGACGGTTTGCCGGATACCTTGAAATGTTTTACGACGAGGATCGATACCATATACGGCGCCACTTTCATAGCGCTTGCCCCCGAACATCCGCTGGCGGAGAAACTGGCGGCCGGTACGAAGGATGAGAAAACAGTCCTAAAGGCGATAGGGAAGATGCGTAATGAGAGCAGGATAAACCGCGCCAAGACGGACGTGGAAAAAGAAGGCGTCTTCACTGGCAGGTACGTGATAAATCCCGCCAATAATGAAAAGATCCCCATATGGATATCCAATTATATATTGATGGAATACGGCACGGGAGCCATCATGGCTGTTCCAGCCCATGACCAGCGCGATTTCGAATTTGCCAAAAAGTATAAACTTCCCATAAGGGTGGTCATAGATGATCCCGGGCAATCCCTGGATGCCGCCGGCATGAAAGAGGCCTTTGTCGAGGAAGGGGTCATGGCCAATTCCGGAAAATTTAACGGGATAAGTTCCAATGAGGCCATTACCAGGATAGGGCTCTTTTTCGAGGAGAACGGATGGGGCAAGAGGACGGTCCAGTATAAATTGCGGGATTGGCTGATATCGCGCCAAAGATACTGGGGTGCGCCGATACCCATCGTATATTGCGAAAGCTGCGGACCTGTGGCAGTTCCCGACAAGGACCTACCGGTCTTTCTGCCGGAGGACGTGGAATTCAGGCCAACGGGGGAATCTCCACTAAAATATTCCGAAAAGTTCGTCAATACGATTTGTCCGAAATGCGGCAAGAAGGCGACGAGAGAGACGGATACCATGGATACATTCGTCGATTCGAGCTGGTACTATCTGCGCTATATCACTCCGCATCTTACCGATAAAGCGTTTGACAGAGGGCTGGTTGACAAATGGATGCCGGTGGATCAATATATCGGGGGCATAGAACACGCCATCCTTCACCTGCTCTATTCCAGATTCATCACAAAATTTTTCCATGATATAAAAGCCACAGGTTTTGACGAACCGTTCAAGAGGCTCTTTACCCAGGGTATGATAATAAAAGACGGCGCCAAGATGTCGAAATCGAAAGGCAATGTAGTGAGCCCCGACATCCTGATAGAAAAATACGGAGCCGATACGGTAAGGCTTTATACGCTCTTCATAGGGCCGCCCGAGAAAGACGCGGAATGGTCCGATAGAGGCGTAGAAGGTTCATACAGGTTCCTGGGCCGGGTGTGGAGACTGGTAGAAAAAACTCAAAACTCAAAACTCAAAACTCAAAACCAGGGAAATATTACAAAACAAGCGACAGACTTGAAGCGGAAGACGCATCAGACGATAAAGAAGGTTACGGAGGACCTGGAGGGCGGTTTCCATTTTAATACTGCTATAAGCGCTATAATGGAACTAGTCAATGAGACCTATGAAGCGATGGCCGGGATAGAGTCGGGCCGGGATGTGCCGGAGGATATATTGAACCATGCGATCGAGACGGTCGTCATCCTATTGTCGCCGTTCGTCCCGCACATCGCCGAAGAGCTCTGGCAGCGCCTGGGAAAGAAGAACAGCATATTCAGGGTCGAATGGCCCTCGTATGATAAGTCGGCCATAGCCCGGGACGTGATCACAATCATAATCCAGGTGAACGGCAAGGTGAGGTCCAGGGTGAGCGTGCCGTTCGATGTAAGTGACGATAAACTAAAAGAATCTGTCCTGGCGGACGGTAAAATAAAGAATTTCATAGAGGGTAAGAGCGTAAAGGACCTCATAATAGTTCCGGGGAAACTGGTCAATATCGTAGTGAAATGATCTTTTAATGTCCAAAAAAGAGCACCTCATATTCATTCTTCTTCTCGCCTCCATAACTTTATTGGTCTACAGTGATTCATTCAATAACGGTTTCATATGGGACGACCATTCCTTCATAGAAGAGAACCCTGCGATAAAGACGTTAAATATTGAAAGCATAAAATCGTTCTTCACCAACTGTGACACGACAGCGGCAAGCAAGTGGCTTACCACGGATGTTTGGAGGCCACTCACGATAGCCAGCTTCGCGATGGATTACAGGTTTTGGGGCCTGGCGGCGCGCTTCTATCACGTGGAGAATACCATCATACATATCGCCAACGCCGTGCTGGTCTATATCATGGTGTTCCTGATCTTAAGTAACGGCTTTGCCGCTTTCGCCGCCTCCTTGATCTTTGCCATCCATCCGGTCCAGACCGAAGCCGTAACGTGGGTATCGGGCAGGTCGAATGTATTGTTCCTCTTCTTCTTTCTTTCCTCCTTTATATTCCATATACGCAGGAAAGACGCGGGGATGATCACGAACTACGGCATCGCGTTGATATTCTTTGCCCTCGCCCTTCTGTCGAAAGAGATGGCCATAGTACTGCCCCTGGTACTGATACTCTACGATATGCACTATTCGGACAAGAAAGGGCTGAAATATTATATAAAGCATTACTCGCCTTTCTTTCTGATAGCCCTATTCTATCTGATGGCCAGGTATTCGGTGCTGGGGAAAATCTCTCAGAAAGACGCGTGGTGGGGCGGCAGCATGGGTTCGAATTTTCTGACCATGCTTAAGGCACTGGCGGGATACGTGAGGCTCCTTATCCTGCCGTTCAACCTGCGCGTGGGCTATGTCGTGGATGTATCGAAGTCGCTCTTTGACCCCGATACTCTATTGGCGGCAATCATATTGTCGGTCCTGGCCGTGCTTTATTTTTCATTTCGCAGAAAGAAAGAGTTCTCCTTCTTTATGCTGTGGTTTTTCGTCTGCCTCATACCGGTCTATAATATCGTCCCCTTCAAGGCCATCATGGCGGAAAGGTTCCTTTATCTTCCATCTATAGGATATGCCGCCCTACTCGGAATAATGTTCGCTAACCGGCGTGAAAGATTCGGTGCCAATTCCGCAGGCCGTGCCGTCGTGACCATTATCTTCATTGCGCTGGCCGTATTTTACGGTGCCCTCACCATAGCGAGGAACATGGAATGGAGGAATGAGCTGGTATTCTGCCGAAAAGAGGTGGCGCGTTCTCCCGATAACGCCAAGTTTCATTATAACCTCGGCCTGGCTTACGTGAGCGAGGCCGAGAAAGACCCCGCCTGCGGCCAGACCGCAAGATCCTATTACGCACTGGCCATAAAAGAGTTTCATGAGGGGATACGGTTAAGCCCAAAGTTCGTAGAGGGATACATAAATCTGGCCAACGTCTATAATCGGGTCGGTCTTTACGATATCGCAATAGGGAATTTCAAGAAGTCCATCGGGATAAAGGAGGACTACCGCGCCTACAATAACATGGCCGTGGCCTATTATGAGAAGGGCGATTATGAGAGAGCGAGAAAGAATTGCATCCTGGCGCTTCGGCTGGAGCCGGACCACGTGAACGCGATCGTGAACCTCGGCAATGCCTATTTCATGAAGAGAGAATACGGAAAGGCCCTCCGGGCATGGGAGTATGCCGCCAAAAAAGGTGAGATTGGGGCGGATACGATCGCGAATATACAAGATCTGAGAAAGAACGGATATTAA
>JAQUQN010000071.1 GCA_028716065.1 Candidatus Omnitrophota bacterium | reverse complement strand
CCAAATGCCTGGCAAGGTTCTTGCCTCCGAGAGTTTCATGTCTTCCGGTTTCGTCCTTCCGTCCGGACGGCGCCTTCACGGCCATTAACGCGTGTATTTCCTGACTCGCCCAGCCTACTGTATCCTTTATACTGCTCAGGTACGCCTTAGACAGCACGGCCCTTATCTTCTCTTTTATCTCGGGGCTCAAGCCGACATATCTCTCGGATATCTCATAACAGACCCTGTTCTGTTCTGTCTTGCCTTTTTCCAAGAGCCCAAATTCCTTCAGCGTATTCAATACCCTGTTGATGGTGCTATTGGCATAAAGCTTGCCGGTCTTATTGCTGGCCATCTCCGGGATCAAGAAGGCATTCGCGGAAAAGCTTCCGTTCAACCTCGTCTCTATGAATCTGAATATTCTGAGGATAAGCCTTTCTTCATCAGGCGAACTGTCTGCCGGGGGCACGGAAGACTTATCTTCCCTCTCCATGACCGCCATTCCTGCCGCGAAGGCGCCTATCGTCAATAGCATGGCTCCGGCGTTGCCGCTACCGGCACAGCCCGGAAGTATGGCCAGCGTCACGGCCGCCAGAAGCAATTTCAATATGATATCTTTTGAGCCATTGTGGGCCCTTCTTATCCTGGATAAAGATACATAGACTGTTGCCTCTTCGATCGTATCGGTCTCTTCTATATCGCGGATCGCCATTCGTAAAATAGCCCTGAAGCCGTTTGGATCGTAAAATTCCTTCATCCTTTTGTTCCTGTCGAACAAAATAGCTACGCGGGTGACAGGATCGGCCAATTCCATCTCACCGCCCGACCTGTCATATATGGATATAAGATCGGGTTTCCAGCCGCATCTATAAAATATCCTGCCCATCCTCGTCCTGGCCCAGGACGTTCCGGAAGCAAGCGCTTTCAATGTGTCGGTCTCTTCAAGTGATGATACGTAAAGCTCGGAGTTGTCAGGCATGGCCTTGCTGACCAGAGAAAGAACCCTGGGGAATATTCCCCTTCGCTGATAATCCGGGCTGATATCGGCAAGACCGACGGCCAATCTGTACACGCCTTCTTGTCTATTTTCCCCGATTCCGAACTGAACTGTGCCGATAACCGAGGTGTCTTCTTTTCTTCTTATTTCGACGAATACCGGATACGGGCCTTTCTGTTTGTCTTTTATATCGAGGATGAACTGTTCGCCTTTATTATCTCTTATCTCCGTGCCGTCCAGTTTCAGAATATCGCGATGGGGTGAGGAATCTTCGCCGCCCTCGAATAACAATAATTGCTTTGCGGGCACCATAGTATGCGGTAAAAGATGGGCTTGATTGCCTACTTCTCCCGGTTCCGGCGAATCCGTCGAGCCGAGGAGCACGCCCGGAGGTGTCGGGCCGCGGGTAGAGCTCTTTTCTTGTTCCAACAATGAAAACTTATCCGCCAGGCGTTTCATGTCTTCATCGAGAGCGTGAAAACTCCAGCTCTTCTTGCTACCCCCAATCTTCTTAAAAACTTTCACATATTCGAGCGGCTTCGCGGGTGAATTGTAATTTTTTATCTCCCCGCTGAACCTCTCCCAATCAACCACTTCTTCCAAATGGAGTTTTTTCATGGCATTCCGATAGGGCCTTACTAAAATCTTACTTTTGAATTCCGGGTCGAATTGAAAATGAGTCGGATCTATGAACAATCTTTTTTTGCCGTTAACGACGAGGGCAAGCCACCAGTGGACGGTCACGGTTTTCTTTTCCCTTTTCAGGCCTGCGACAATTTCCAGATGTATGGGATCCTTAGGCTCCAGAGAAATCCCTAAACGGTTATTCAGCACCCTGCCCAGCACCTTGGACGTAGCCAGGCAGATAGCGTGCTTACCTTTCAATATTTCTTCCGCGTCTCTGGTAAATTTTGTCTCTATGCTGGAAAGGAAATCGGATATTTGTGGAAAGATATTTCTATTATCGTACAGACTTTTTATTTGTGGGATAAACTTAATCGCGAGCATTACCAATATGCCGCTGGCGCCGATTGCGACGAGCCAACTCAAGATCGAGTCATGATAATGCGCGCCGAGCGCCGCGGCTATCGCGAGGCCCGAAAACGCCGCGATCGTCTTCCATCCGAACCGCTGCATCGCGCCGGGCCCGAGGCCGAGCGTCACCGAACCATCTCCACCTGTTTGTCTGGGATTTCGCGATGGTTTAATGGGCTTTAACGTTGGAGGGATAGTAACATTACCGCTCATGGGTTTCGATGCGACTTTTGCCATGACCGGCGCGCATATCTTCTTTAGTTTCGCTTCAAATGCCTCAAGCCGCTTGGTCGCCTCTTCTGCCCTGCCTTTTTCGCCATAATAGTTCTTCACGCATTCAAGCGCTAAATATAAGTCCTGTAGATCGTTTTGGCAGAGGTTGCTCTTTAGGTATTTATCGTTATCGGGGATCCTTTCCAATTCTGTAATAGCCCATTCAATCTCGGCGAGGGATGCTCCATATTCATCGAGGGTCACATATGCGACAGCTTCATTGGCAGCATTGGTGATCGTCTTCACACGGCTATCAATCTCTATCTCTTTTTTATGAGACGAGGGTATCTTCTTTATTGCGCATCCGGGTGCAAAGGCGAGAGATTCGGCGAGGTATCGCGTGAGGCGGTATTTCGAGAGGTCGAGAAGTAAAGAGCGAGCGAATTTCGCCAGACGCAAGTATCCTTTCGTATGCAGCCAGCTTATGATGGAGTCTCTCTGGGAGGAAAGATAGAGATATATGAGCGCGGTTCCAAGCAACAATCGCGCAATTAATGGTAATGAGATAAGCCCCACACCGATCGGCAAAAGAGCTTGCTTATATTCATCACTACCCAAATTGAATTCGGCCTCTACCGCCTTTTTGCCATTTATAAGCTCCTGACGACGGCTCTTCATATAATCCAGGATTTGGCGTCTACCATGTAATAACCTCTTATTATCAGAGCCTCTGGAGTTTAAACTAAAGCCGATGTCAGGCATATCGCCTTGATCTATATCCTCAAGAGATGGCGCTTCTTGTTTTTCTGGATCTGAGGCGGACATTGCAGCTAAAAGATCCTGGGCCTTTTCTGAAATCCGTATATCCCGGCTCCCAAGCTCTTTCTTGAACTCGGTTAGAAAATCCCTAAGACTGCTTTTATCAAAACGTTCCTCCATCATCCCTAATACGACGATGCAAAGATCAACATCTCTGCGCTTCAAAATAGAGACCAAACTACACATCCGCTTAAATAATTTCCTGTTCGTGCGCGCCTTTTTCAAGCGGTATTCGATATCGCGTTTTGTCCCGGCCGTGATGGGTTTATCGTTCAGGATGCCCGTCATTATCGAATCTAATTCTATTAGCTCTTTCGGAGTATCTTCTACCTCTATCGGCTTGCTCTCGGGTTGCGCGGTGTCTTTCACCTCGGATGCTTGCATCTTTTTACCTTCTTCAAGTAAATACGGATACCTTCTTACGATCCATCTTTTTACCCTAAAACGCTGCTTGGAATGGGCACATACCTGAAGAGCAGCGGCGGCCTCTTTGCGCGCTTTTTCCATGTATCCTCTCCTGATCTCCTCTTCCATCTTGCGGATATATTCCGCGGAACGCTTTTGGGCCCCGCCCTCTATATCTTCCATTATTTCATGAAGCGCTTTCTTGTCCGGATATTTTACCAACTCCAGATCCCTATAGAGACGATATGCGGAATAAAAGTCGTCTTTTTTCATATATTCAAGCGCCAGGGAACCGGCAAAAAAGATCGCCTCATCCTGAACGGATTTTGTGTGAGGACAATACCTGAGATATTCAACGCATACGCCAAAGGCCGGAGCGATGGCGCGGGATTGGACCTTCTTCTTTATCAGCCATAAGACCGTGGACCTGTATTTTTCAAAATACAACTTCTTCACGCCTTTTCCGCCAATCCGTTTGCAATGTCTGGTTATGGCGTCGTCTATCCTTCGAGGCAAGCTCCCTATCTTCGGCAGCGCCTCGCTTTGTCTCGCATATTCATCTATCGCTTCTAATAAATTATCGATATTGGCGAGAGAATCTTCCCCTTCGTATTTCAATATCGGCGCGCGCAGCAATTTTCTGAATTCATTTGTGTTGCCGCCTACGGCGGAATTGACATCCTGCGGGAAATGATCGATCGGCGGTATTTCCCCGGGCAGCTTCTCTTTTTTTATCCACTCTTCTAATTCTTCATCGCCCGGATTCGTGCCGGCATGGAGATATTCGAAGACTCTGCGGAAAAGATTTCGTCTGCTACCTTCATCCGTCCGCCAATTTGTGATGCTGCGGGAACCGGTCTTCCATGCAACCGGCCAGCCGAGCGCCTCTCTTGCGTTATTTACGCTCCCATAAACACGTCTCATTCCCGTTAAAATAACATAGCCTTCAAGACCGGCCCCGCGCAACATGTTCCCGGTCGGGAATCTATTTTCCTCTATAAATTCTTTTGTCGGCCAATGCGAAAGTTCACTTTGACTAGGCTCTCTTCCTGTAATGAATCTAAACAAAGCCCTCTTTAACTGCTCTTCGGTCTTAATAGTAACTGGCCAACCAAGTGCCTTTTTCGCGTTTCCGAAAGTTCGGTAAAGACGCCTTATACCGCCGTAAATAATACGCCCTGCACGGCTACTAATTAACGCCTTCCTTTCCGGAAAATCATATTTATCAACAAAATCCTCTTTCGGCCATTTCACGAGGTCGGATGACAGCGGTACTCTTCCTGTCAGGAATTTAAATAACGCCTTTTTAAAATCCTCGGTTGTTACAATCATCTCTTTCCCGCTATTTTTACCCAATGGCCATCCCATGGCTGCGCGCAACGCGTTAACGTTCCCGTAGATAGATTTTATATAATTTTTAAATTTAACCAGCCTATCTCCGGTGGGAAAAGGATATCTTTTCTGCCGTTCCTCGGGGCTAAATCCTTTTAATACACCGGGATCTTTGATGCCCATGAGTTGATACATTTCGTCGCGAAGCCTATTCTTTCTTCCTCTTTCACTGGAAGGCCATTTTGAATATTCTCTTTGTCCATCTTTCGATATTTTTGTTATTGCGCAGCCGAATACGAATGTCAGGAGCGCAAAGGTGTTCCAGATTTGCGGTGTGACAGTTTCGGCGCTTGCCAATTTCAAAATTGTATTAAATATAAATTTTAAGATATCCTGCAGGTAACCGCTAGCGAACATGAACAAGATGAAAGCGCCTATGAAGCCCGCGACAATAAAACTCATATCCTTAATGACATCATACTGTTCGAAATGCGTTCCGCCGTATGTCTCTTCCGAGCCGATAAATTCGACCTTGGCATGGGGGCCTCGACCCTTAGTCTCTATTGGGACTTCATTGGCCTTACTCCTTATAAAATTGATAAACGGCCGCGGATTTCCGTCTTTAAACCCAAGATCCTGGTATTCGGCGTACCATTCATCCTTAAAATCTATGGCTGAAAACCCGTCCCTTCTGCGCATCCTATTCATGACCTCCCAGCCCGTCTGATGATTGCCATCCTCAAAAAAATGTAGTGTAATAAATGCCAGGTGGGCGGCAGCCGCAAAATTTGCCGCATCATTCAGTTTCACGCCGTTGCGGTTAAACAGCTCTATCGTGCCGGCCAGATTGCCGAATTGCCCGGACTCGGAACGTTCTTCCGGAGGGCAATTTATCCACCTGATGAATTCACGCCTCAGTTCGGCCATCAACTGACTATCTTCCACCAGCTTCCATTTTATTTCGTCTTCTGTAAGAACAGGCAATACCGTCCACGTCCTGTATCTATGCAAAATGCCATCAAAACCCTTCTGTATCTTCTCTATTTCGCCTTCCGTGAATATATGTCCTGTCCGGCCTTCCGCATCCGGCGTCCTCTT
>JAQUQN010000070.1:3912-5879 GCA_028716065.1 Candidatus Omnitrophota bacterium | reverse complement strand
GCAACGTTAGCTTCTGCCTCTTTGAGCGTCGTTTCCAGGGCAAGCAATTTATTCTTTTCCACGTTCCTGGTCTTCTTCGCTTCCTCAAGCGCCAACTTGTATGTATCTCTGACCCTTTCGAGATTTTCCACGCTCTCCTGGGCGCTGGCGCAATGGATGTAGGCAGTCTTGAACTCTCTGGCGTACCGGCCGCGGCCCATCCTCATCTGCAGTTCCTTTATCTTGGTATCGCGTTCCAGATACTTCTCGAATCTGGGCCAGCCTATACCCTTAATTTCCGCGTCTATACTGCCCTTGAATCCCGCGGAACTGAAACCGGCCTCGAGTTTCGTTATGAGGACATGCGGCTCGGTCTTCGCCAATTTTTCTTTTTCATTGCTCTTGTCATACCTATACCGCAGTTCGTTCTCATAGAATTTATGATATTTTGCCATGGTAAGCTTATATGCTTCCGGCGCGGTTAGTTCTTTTATATAGGTAGGCGTCTTTTCCTCTATATACTTATTGATGCCCTTCAGCTGAGAATCGAACTCTACCTTGAGCTCTTTTATCTTGCTCTTTACTTTTACGGCCGCCTTCTGGGCCTCTATCAATTCATCGTGCGCGGCCTGTAATTCCAGGTCCGTCACCTGTGCCTTCTTCTTCAGTTCTTCAAGGGTCGTGTTCCTCTTCTTTAGCGCGTCTATCCAGTCATTTATCGCCTTCTCACGGCCGGGCAATACTTTTTCTAATAGCTCCTCGACCTCCGATTTGCGGTGCGTTAACCAATCCGTGGTACAGTTATATCCGGTCTGGGCCTTGATAAATTCAAGATAGGCCATCTCCCTGGTGAATTCCAGGTTCATGAGGCCGCTGTCGCGCTCTATGGACACCGTGAATGAGGAGGTAGGGCTGCCGATGCTTCCTATTATCCTGATTATCGACCACGGACCCACGAGCGCTTCATTTATCTTGTGACGCGCCCACACGACGTTCAACTGCTGTTCGAACAGGACGAGCGAGGTCTCATCTATTATCTTCCCGGAAGATTTGAGTTGGGCCACTATCTCCTCCGGCGTTATCTCTTTATCCGACAGCGGGAATGCCGTTCCGTGCGGGATGTAGAGATCCTCTCTCAGGATATCCTCCACGTCGATGAGCAGGTTGTCATAACGGGCTATCTCGGAATCGAGGGATATTTTTTTCGATTCCATCTCTTTCCTGTCCTCTTCTTTCACGCGGCCTTCGGCCAGGTCCTTGGCCAATCTATCCCTCTCGTCCACGACCACTTTTCTTATCTTCAGTATCTCAAGGCGCTTATTGTAATCGGCATAAAATCTCGTGATGTCCTCGAGGCCGCCCGCCTTAAGTTCGAATTCGCCCTTTTCCCAGATGGCCTGGAGCTGGTTCAATTTATGCGGCTTCTTCAGGTCTATCGTATACACGAAATCCACGCTGAACATCTTCCCTGATGAGTCTATGCCGAAATTGGCGAATATCTTGAAATCACCCGACTTTGTAAGGAATATGTTGGCCGCGCCTTCGGAGAGCCGCTTTATCAATCTTATGAGCGATAAGGGGTTTGTCTCGGCAAGTTCATTGGCCACTTCGAGACTGAATCCTTCCTTATCTAATCTTTCGAGTGCCTTCTTGTGTCTATAGACCATGTCATAATTCAGCAACTTGAACATGGCATTGTTTATTTCGGGTGAAATTGGGTTCACCATCAGGTTCGCTATGTCGTTGACATCATATATAGGATTACCTTCTGCATCCCGAACTTCGTAGCCCTTACCCGCGGCTTTTGCGAAATCCTCGAGATTCCTTATTATCAGGTATTCATTATTTCCCTTTTCATCCTTGCCGACCCATAATCCTTGGGGCGCGACGATGACGAGATATCTATTGCCTTCCTTGTCAACGGCGTATTCGGCCTTTGACGGCTCCACCTGGACGATACGCCCCTTGAAGAACCCGAACTGCCTCTT
>JAQUQN010000070.1:0-3812 GCA_028716065.1 Candidatus Omnitrophota bacterium | reverse complement strand
GTCTTGCCGGTCCTCGGGTCCATGACGTTGTCGCCGAAGGCGGATATCTTTTCCAACGCCGCCGGCATGGTCATGGCTATGTCTACGGTCTTCGCCGTCTCATTTACCACGATGAGCCTTGCGTTCACGAGTCTGTACAGGACGCCGTCTATGCTCACGGCTACCGCGTCGCGCAGGCCTGCCTGGTCGCGCTGGTCGACCCTATATAATTCCTTCGGGCCCTGTTTATAATAGACCACGTTATCGCCCGTCGGATAAGCAAACGCATAATCAACGTCTTCGGCCTTGGCATTATCTATGACATCGGCCCTCACTCTGAAGAGTATGTGTTTCAATTCCGTAAAGAGGTCTTTTTTCCCTACTCTCACCGACACCTTGAAAGCGCCTTTATCTTTCTCCATCAGTATCTTATAACCGGAACCTGCGCGGGACGCATTATAATTTACAAGCTCGGCGCCGGCCGGGACCTTTGGCGCTTCCAGTATGAGAGGCTCGGCATTGAACCCTATTATCTGGTCGAGCATCACCTCTTCCATGACTTCTTTGCCGTCCTTGACCTTCGGAGTATAGAATATATATTCCCTGGCATTATATTTGTGCAGGTCCGAATAATTCTTTATGATCCTTACTATCTTGCCATCGGACCTCGTCCATACCATGAGGACGCCGCGCTCTATCTTGTATGTCTTGCCGTTAAATTCGGCATGGGTGGCCTCGGCCATCTCTTTAGGGTCTTTCGCGTTTACGGAGACTTTCTTCATGCCTAAAAATCCGGTCTTGTAGAAGTATGTCGCGCTGTCTATGTCCTTTTTCTCATGGATGATCTCGCCGGAGAGGTATTCATCCAGCGGCAGCCTTATTTCGGGCACCAGAACCATGGGGCCACGATCGACGACATGCACCCTGTAATGATGATTATTGGTGGTGTGGATTACGGTGAGGTTTTCCCTTAATCTCTTCTGTGCTTCTGCCAGCTGTTTAGCTCTTTCCTCCTGGGCCTTTTTCTTTGCCTCGACGTCCTGTAGTATGGTAACCGCGTGAGCCGGAGTTGCGGGCTTGGCCGCCGCTTCCTCGGCCGCCTTGAGCCTTGCCGCGGCCGCGGCTTCCTTATCCTCGAGCTCCTTAGCGCGTTGAGCCTTGGCAACGTCGTACTCGGCAAAATTGAAAGTACCGGTGGCTGTTGTTTCTTTAATGATCCGCTCTTTGGCCGTCTCCGCCTTGTCCGCTTTGGCGGGCTTCTGTGTTTCTCCGCCTTCGCCTAACGACATCTGGGCGAAGAGGAATGTCGACAGAGCGGCCGCGACCATGGCCGCGGCGTTTCTCACGGAAGCCTCGGCTGCTCTTTTCTGAATACGCTCCACCGCGGCCGCGGAGACCTCTTCCCTTACCGCTTCTTCAACGGCCTCTTTCTCTTCGGCTTTTAACTCGGGATATACGTTCTGTATATCCTCTACGAGTTGCGCCAGGAGTCCGTCCAGCCTGGCCCGATCTCCCGCCAACCTCTTCTGTATAGCGCTCTTCCTGGAGAATGCCAACGCCTTCTTCTCGACTCCGACCTTAAGCTCTGAATGTATAAAGGTAAGCCACTCTAATTCAAGGGTATCGATTGCCGTGTCTCTCACGGCGCCGTTTAAGTCGCCGATCCTCTCTTTGCTTACGGCCTGCCATAAGCTGGCGCCTTTATCTTCCGTCTCGCTCAATACGGTGGTAGAAATGGTTTCCTTTAATATAGACGCCCCGTCTTTATATATATAAGAATCTGCCCTGTCCCATATCTCGGCCTTTCCTTTTTCCGTAAAGTAATAATTAATACGGTCCAAAACAAGATTGTGTACGTAGCGGACCATTTCCGGGGAAAGTTTCTCCCCTTCTTTTTTCGCCGCCTTCTTCTCGATGAATTTAACGAGTTCGGGGAATTCCAGAGGTATATCATTATCCCGGGAGACGTAGGAGGCGATGTTCTTCGTTATCAACGCGAAAAGGATGTCCACCCTCTCTTCGATAGTAGCGGAGGGGTTATCTTTGATGATACCCGCGTACTGCATGCCGACGTCGGATAATAACCCATCCTGACGCTTCCTGAGCCTTGCCTCAGCCTCTTTCGCCTTCTTGGCTTCGAGCTCAGCGCCGAGGGCCATTATCTTTTTTCCGCTTAAAGTCAGGTTCTTCGCGGTCACGGGTAAGCCGTTGGCCCTTAAGAATTCGGCTCTCTTTTCGAGGTCGACGTGCGTGGTGAATAGTTTCTGGACGTATTTGGCTTTTAGGTTGGCGCCGATGGAGCCGAGGAACTGGATATTTTCTATCCTGTTTATCTTGTCATAGACGCTCATGACTTCTTTATCCAATATGACTTCGTCTTCGACTAACAATTCGGCCCGGCCGTTCGCCTTGGCCCAATATCTTATTACCTCGGGAAGCAGAGACTGGGCTATCTTTCTGGTATCAGCCTTATCATCGGCGGCGAATTTATTATTTGCTTCCTTTAATATCTCGCCGAAATCGGAACTGCCTATGCCGTTTACGTTATCCTTATCCAGTAAATTCAAGAGAGCGCTCTGGCCTTCCGTGCTCATCCTCAGGAAATCTCTTATATCGATAAGGGTATTGGCAAGCTCTTCCACGTCGCCATCCAGTCTTTTGGGCGGCGCCCTGGCCGTTACTTTACGCGAAAGCAGAAGGTGCCTTATCTCATGGTCGATGATCCATCTTACCGCCTCTTCATTGGCTGGGGAAGAAAACTTTCCGCTCCTCATGGCCGCTTCCAGCGCGTCAAGGACAAGGACATCCACTTCCACGGTCGTGGAATCGAGGTGCGTCGTCAGGGCGTTGCCGGTGCCTTCGATCAGCTTCAGCTCGAAACCTCTCTCTTTCAGGTCCGGCCTCATTTCCAATATGGGCGCCATCAACAAAATTATCTTTTTAAGATAATTGAGGTACTTTGCCTGCTCCTTCGCGACTTTTGCCTCGTCCAGCCTCTTACCCTCGACCCTGCCTTTCAACTCTTCTATATCTATATTGCCGCTCGGAGAAAACTTTATCTTCGCCGTCATTACCGTATTTATACCGCCCACCGCCTCGAACGTCTCTATCGGCGAGGCGCGGTCGGCTGCTACTGTCGCGAGTTGCGGCATGCCGAGAACCGGGGCCTCCGGCGCGGCCGGTACCTCTACGAAAACTTCTCTCGGCTCAAGCTTCATGATATCTTTATACGCTTCCTCTGCCCTGAGTTTGGCGGCAAGTCTGGCCTCGCCTTCGAGATCCAATTTGTAGTAGTCTATAATATTATCTATCACCGAGAAGGCCGCGTGTTCGGCGGCGACTTCCTTATTTATGAACTCGTCGGCGTGTTTCGAATAGTATGCCGATGCCGGGCCAAAAACCGAAACGATATTCTGTCCTATACCGCGCTTATTATCCGGATTTAACAGGTCTATCAAAGCGTCGCGGGATGCTTCGTCCATGAAAAGGTAATCTCTCAGGCTAAGGAGGGTATTGGTCAGTTCGTCATTCACCGTGGAACGCCTTATATAATGGTCGACTATCCAGTTTACGGCGTTCTTGTTGGCATTTTTGATGGCGTCAAGAAAAAGCGTATCTATTATTATCGTCTTCTTTTCCCAATTTATGTCCAAAGCGCTGCCGCTTCCTTCGACAAGGGTCAGCTCAAACTTCTCCACGTCCGGCTTTGCCTTGAATATGGGTCCGAGCAGGTCGCCTACATCTTTGAGATATTTACCGGCCGCCTCATTATCCAATAAAACGCCTTTTTTGGTAATCGTGCCGCTGCCGACCGGGATGGTGTAATCTCTCCA
>JAQUQN010000069.1:1900-6137 GCA_028716065.1 Candidatus Omnitrophota bacterium | reverse complement strand
ATATAATGGCGCTCATGGGAGATGCCACGGATAATATCCCCGGCGTCCACGGCATAGGTGAAAAGTCGGCGATAGAATTGATCGGCCAGTTCGGTAGTCTCGACGCCCTTTATAAAAATCTCGATAATGTCAGGGGCGAGGCCAAGCGGAAGATGCTGAAGGATAATGAGAAGATGGCTTACCTGAGCAGGGAACTGGCCCAGCTCGATACCGATGTTCCCATAAAGGTTGATTTTGAAGAGCTGGAACTCAAGGAGCCTGACAGGGAAAAGCTTTTAGAGATGTTCAAGGAGCTGGAGTTCAAGTCGCTTCTGAAAGATATCTCTCCGAAAGGGGACCTGAAGTCCGAATATGAGCTGATAGAGGATGAGAAGAGATTCGGCGAGCTGGTAAAAAACTTGAAGGGTTTAAAATCTTTTACATTCGATTCGGAAACGACCCATGAAGATCCGATGCAGGCAAGATTAACGGGTATCTCTTTTTCATGGGAAACGGGCAGGTGTTATTACATAGGCATGGCCGCCGGCGGCGAAACATCGGCCGTGGACAGGGAGAGGAAGCTGGATACCGATTTCGTTCTGAAAGAGCTTAAAGACATATTCGAGGACGATAGGATAAAGAAGACCGGACAGAATATAAAATACGAATATATAGTGCTCTTCAATTACGGTATCACATTGAGGGGCATCGAATTCGATACGATGGTGGCGTCGTACCTCCTCAATCCGTCGAAGCTGAACCATAATCTCGAGGACATATCGTTCGAATACCTGAGCCATAAGATGACGACATCTATCCAGGACCTGATAGGCAAGGGGAAATCGGCCATAACCATGGACCGTGTTCCGGTAGAGAAGGTATGCGCTTACTGCTGCGAGGATAGCGATGTAACATTCAGGCTGAGAAATATTCTCGATAAGGAAATAACCAAGAAAGATTTTGATGAACTTTTTTATAAAGTAGAGATGCCCCTGGTAGAGGTCCTGGCGACCATGGAGATAAACGGCGTATCGATCGACAGGGAGTATCTTTCCCGCCTCTCCTCGGAAATGGAAAAGAAGCTCACCGGCCTTACCGGCAGGATATTCGACATGGCGGGCGAAGAGTTCAATATCAATTCGCCGAAACAACTTTCGGTCATATTGTTCGACAAATTGAAATTGCCCATAGTGAAGAGGACTAAGACGGGCGTCTCCACGGACGAGGAGGTCCTTAATAAGCTCGCCTTCTCGCATCCTTTGCCGAAGGCACTGCTCGAGTATAGAGAGCTGGCCAAGCTTAAATCAACGTACGTGGACGCGCTTCCCGGCCTGATCAATCCGAAGACCGGAAAGGTCCACACATCATTCAACCAGACGGTCACGCAGACGGGCAGGCTTTCGTCGAGCGAGCCGAATCTGCAGAACATACCGATAAAGACCGAGGAGGGAAGGCGTATAAGGCGGGCCTTCATACCTTCGGGCGAGAATAACGTCCTGATATCGGCCGACTATTCCCAGATAGAGTTGAGGATAGTCGCTCACCTCTCGGGAGACAAAGAGCTCCTCACGGCCTTCAAGGAGGGGAGCGACATACATGCTTATACCGCCAGCCTCGTCTTCGGCGTAGACGAGAAGGATGTTACCGGCGAAATGCGCAACATGGCCAAGACGGTGAATTTCGGGATAATATACGGGATGAGCCCGTATGGGCTGTCGCAGAGCCTTAAGATAGATGTCAACAAGGCGAAGGAGTTCATAGACGCTTACTTCGAAAGGTATCCGGATGTCCGTTCTTATCTTGAGGGGCTCATAGAAGAGGCGCGGCAGAATGGTTTCGTAGCTACGCTTCTGGGGAGGCGCCGTTACATACCCGACATCAATAATAACGATATGCGCATGAGGCAGTTTGCGGAACGGACGGCGATAAACGCGCCCATTCAGGGTTCGGCGGCCGATATCATAAAGGTGGCCATGATCGCCATACACGAGGCCCTGATGAAAAAGAGGTTGAAATCAAAGATGATAATGCAGGTCCATGATGAACTGGTCTTCGATGTGCCCAGGACAGAGGCCAAAGAGATATTCCGCCTGATAAAGGACGGAATGGAGAATGTCATAAAATTGAAGGTGCCGGTGGAGGCCCACGTGGAGATGGGCGGTAACTGGCTGGATATGTCCCCTTTAGAGGAGGTATGATGGAGAAGTTGAAAGTTCTCTTCGCGTCGAGTGAGGTGGTGCCGTTCGCTAAGACGGGAGGGCTGGCCGATGTGGCGGGAAGCCTGCCCATAGCCCTTGAGAAGCAGGGCGTCGACGCGAGAGTGATAATGCCCAGGTACGCTTCCGTAAAGGAGCGCGGCAATGAGGCGAAGATCGGTAAAAATGTAAAGGTCTATTTCGTAAAGAACGACGAATATTTCAAGCGCTCAGAGCTATACGGCGATAAATTCGGCGACTACAAGGACAACCTCGACAGGTTCGTCTTCTTCTCGCGCCAGATACTGGAACGTTGTAAGGCCGAGGACTTCCATCCCGACATCATACATTGTAATGATTGGCAGACGGCGCTCGTGCCCACGTATCTGAATACGCTTTATAAATATGACACCTTCTTCTCCAGTACGAGGACACTTTTTACCATACACAACATGGCTTATCAGGGATTATTCGCCAGGGAAGAGTATCCGAAGATAGGGCTGGACTGGGCGCTTTTCAACATGAACTACTTTGAATTTTACGACAAGGTCAACCTCATGAAGGGGGGTATAGTCTATTCGGACGCCATAGGTACCGTCAGCCCGACCTATGCAAAGGAGATCCTGACGCCTGAATTCGGCTGCGGCCTGGAAGGCGTTTTGAAGAACAGAGAGAATTCTCTTTACGGAATAATAAACGGAGTGGATTACGACCTGTGGGATCCGGCCACCGATGATAAGTTGTACAAGAAATATTCCCAAAAGACGTTTGAGGATAAATATGTGAACAAGGCCCAGCTTCAGAAGGATCTGGGTCTAAAAGTAGACTCGGATATCCCTGTGATAGGCATCGTTTCACGGCTTGCCGACCAGAAGGGGCTCGACCTGTTGGCCGATATCATAGACAGCATACTTAACATGAAGGTCCAGTTCGTACTTCTGGGCACCGGTGACAACAAATACCATGTCCTCTTCGAAAAGATAGCCAAAAAATATCCGCGCAACTCCTCGATACATATCAAGTTCGACGCGATACTGGCCCAGAGGATATACGCGGCCAGCGACCTGTTTTTGATCCCCTCCAGGTATGAGCCGTGCGGGCTTGGCCAGATGATAAGTTTTAAATACGGCGCGATACCGGTGGTGAGACAGACCGGCGGCCTTAAGGATACGGTGAAGGAGTACGACCTTCAGACGGGTAAGGGCAACGGCTTCACGTTCGTTGAGCCGAGGTCCAGAGATTTTCTCGCGGCCATAAAAAAGGCGCTTTTGATGTATAACGAGAAAGAGGCATGGGCAAAGCTGGTCAGAAATGTAATGGGCCTGGACTTCTCATGGGAGAATTCCGCCAAAGAATATGTGAAGCTTTACAAGAAGATACTTAAATAGCGATGATGGCCATAGGTGTAACGGGTGGTTTGGGAACGGGCAAGACATTCGTTGCCTCTGTCTTCAAGGCGATGGGGGCAAAAGTGCTCGATGCCGACAGAATAGCGCACGGATCGCTCAAAAAGGGTTCTCGCCCATACAAGAGAATTGTTAAATCTTTCGGTCCGGACATTCTGAATAAGCGCGGCATGATAGACCGTAAGCGGCTGGCGGCTCTTGTCTTCGGCGACAGCAAGTCTTTAAAAAGGCTGGAGGGCATTATACATCCCGAGGTCATAAGGCATATAAGACAGAAGATATCCGGCGCGCGGCCTAAAGACGTGATCGTCATAGACGCGCCGCTTCTGATAGAGGCAGGACTCTTGAATATCGTAGATAAGCTGGTCGTGGTCACATCTTCGAGAAGAAATCAGATAAAGAGAACAATCGCCAAATTTCGTATTACCGAAGAGGAGTGCGCGAAGAGGATATATAGTCAGATGCCGCTGGAGAAGAAGGCTCGGCTGGCGGATTTCGTGGTGAATAATGACGGGCCGAAAGAGAAGACGAAAAGAAAGGTGAAGAAGATATGGAAAGATCTGGTAAAGAGGTAGCATTATATGAAAAATGGAGGAGAGGATGGAGATAGCCGAACTTAAGACCATGAGTATCGCGGCGTTAAATAAGCTCGCGAAA
>JAQUQN010000069.1:0-1800 GCA_028716065.1 Candidatus Omnitrophota bacterium | reverse complement strand
AAAAGAAAGGTGAAGAAGATATGGAAAGATCTGGTAAAGAGGTAGCATTATATGAAAAATGGAGGAGAGGATGGAGATAGCCGAACTTAAGACCATGAGTATCGCGGCGTTAAATAAGCTCGCGAAAGAGTTGAAGGTGAACGGAATGACGGGCCTCAAGAAACAGGACCTGATATTTAAGATCCTGCAGGCCAAGACCGAAAAGGAGGGACTCATCTTTGGCGAAGGTGTCCTGGAGATACTCCCTGATGGCTTCGGTTTTTTGAGAAGCCCCGATTATAATTATCTGCCGAGCCCGGATGACATCTATGTCTCGCCGTCCCAGATAAGGAAGTTCAGCCTGAGGACTGGCGACACGGTCAGCGGCCAGGTGCGGCCCCCGAAAGAGGGTGAGCGGTATTTCGCACTCCTCAAGGTCGAGGCCGTGAACTTCGGAAATCCGGAAGAGACGAAGGACAAGACGCTCTTCGATAACCTCACGCCGCTCTATCCTAACGAGCGTTTCCTCCTGGAGACGGCGCCTCAGGAGATATCGATGAGGATCATGGACCTTCTCACGCCGGTGGGAAAGGGGCAGCGCGGCATGATAGTCGCCCCGCCTTATAGCGGCAAGACGGTGCTATTGCAGAAGTTCGCTAACAGCATTACTACCAACTATCCGGAGGCCGTATTGATAGTCCTCTTAATCGACGAACGCCCCGAAGAGGTTACCGACATGCAGCGTTCGGTCAAGGGCGAGGTCATCAGTTCGACTTTCGATGAACCTTCGGAGAGGCACATACAGGTAGCGGAGATAGTTCTCGAGAAGGCGAAGCGCCTCGTGGAGAGCAAGAAGGACGTCGTGATACTTCTTGATTCCATAACACGCCTGGCCAGGGCTTATAACGCCTGCGTTCCCCATTCGGGGAAGATACTCTCCGGAGGAGTGGACTCCAATGCCCTGCAAAAACCGAAGAGGTTCCTGGGCGCGGCAAGGAACATAGAGGAAGGGGGCAGCCTCACCATCATAGCCACGGCACTCATCGATACCGGTTCAAGGATGGACGAGGTTATCTTTGAAGAGTTCAAAGGCACGGGCAACATGGAGCTTCAACTGGACAGGGCGCTCTTCCAGAAGAGGATATATCCGGCCATAGACATAAAGCGCTCCAATACCAGGAAAGAGGAACTCCTGGTAAAGGATGACGAACTGAAGAGGATATGGCTGATGAGGAAGGTGCTCAATGAACTGAATACGGACGAGGCGATGCAGCTATTGGTGGAAAAGCTTTCGAAGTCGAAGACGAACGCCGAATTTCTGATGAGCATGAATAAATAAAGAACGAATTAAAAAAGGAGGAGAAGATGAAGGATAAATTTCACCCGGAGTATAAAGAGAGCACCATAACCTGCGTATGCGGGGAAGTTATACATACGCGCTCGACCAAACAAGGTATCCACGTGGATATATGTTCGAAGTGCCATCCGTTCTTCACCGGCAAGCAGAAACTGGTGGACGCGGCAGGCAGGGTCGAGAAGTTCAAGAAAAGGTATGAAGGTAAGAAGAGAGCGCCCAAGGTAAAGGCTGTTAAGGAGCCGCCGGCAGCGGAAGAGCCTAAAAAAGAGGAGCCGAAGGAATAAGATAAGGCAGCCAACAAGGCACTATCATGTGGACGAAGATACTCGAAGAAAAGAAGAAGCGTTATGAGGAGCTGCAACATCTGCTTGCGGACCCGAAGGTCATTGAGAATAAGGCCGAGTACCAGCGTTACGCCAAAGAGCTTTCGGCCCTTAACCCCATGCTCGCAGAATATGAGTCCT
>JAQUQN010000068.1 GCA_028716065.1 Candidatus Omnitrophota bacterium | reverse complement strand
TCAGGTCTTCGATCACCGCTTCAAATCTTCTCTTCTGCTCGATCGGGTCATTCAGCTCCGAATAGGCGTTGGCTATCTCCATCCCGCCCATATAGAGTTCAAAACGGTCGGTGAGAAGCGGGTTCTCCTTCTTCGCTTTTGCCAGAGGGCACATCTCTTTGAATATATCTACGACGAATACCGGATGATTATGCGCCTTCGGCTCGATCAATTCCCCGACTATATTTATTACCTGCGTGCGCGAAAGCTCTTTGCCCTCGATCTCGACGCCCTTCTTCTTCAGCTTCATTATCCACTCTTCCGCTTTTTCTTCGGGCACTATGCCGAATTGTTCTTTCATGAGCTCCGCGAATGACACCCTTTCCCATTTCGACAGGTCTACCGTCCTGCCGTTATATTCGAATGACGTCTTCCCTAAAACTTTCCCGGCCAGGTCTGTGATGAGCTCTTCGGTAAGCTTCATCATGCCGGCGCAGTCCGAATAAGCCTCGTAGACCTCCAGCATCGTGAATTCCGGATTATGCCTTGTCGATATGCCTTCGTTCCTGAAATTCCTGTTCACCTCATAGACCTTATCGAACCCGCCGACCAAAAGCCTTTTCAAATAAAGCTCCGGCGCGATCCTTAAATAGAGATCTATATCGAGCGCTTCGTGATGTGTCTTGAAGGGCTTGCCGGCCGCGCCGCCGGGGATGGACTGCATCATCGGCGTCTCAACTTCTAAAAACCCCTTTGCATTAAGGAAGGACCGTATCTCGCTTACTATCATAGAGCGCGCCGTAAATACCTTTTTCACGTCGTCGTTCATGACAAGATCCACATAACGCTGGCGGTACCTCGTCTCGACATCCTTCAGGCCGTGCCATTTTTCAGGCAGGGGCCTGATAGATTTTGAAAGCACCTCGAGCTTCAATACCTTGATGGACGGCTCCCCGGTCCTCGTCTTAAATGTCTCGCCGGAAACCCCGGCAAAATCTCCTATATCCAGATTATTCGAGAGCTCGAATGTCTCCGCGCCCACTATATCCGACTTTACATAAAGCTGTATCTTTCCCGTGGAGTCCTTGAGGTCGTAAAACTTGGCCTTGCCGTGCTCGCGGCACGCCATGATCCTGCCGGCCAGGGCGACGGACCTGCCTTCGGCAAAGTTATCGGTGAGTTCCTTTATCCTGGAAGTGGTATCAAATCTTCCGCCATAGGCATATATCCCCTTGCCTGTTATGGCGTCGAGCTTCGCCTTTCTCTGGGCTATAAGTTCATTCTCTTCGTGTTCTATGGCCATATCTATCCTGCCCTTCTCTCCTTAGGGAATGATTATATACCATCCACTGCCTAACTTCAATGTGAAATTTGTACATGCTGCGCCTTTTTCTACCCCCATAGATTTCTGTCGAGCGAACGGTATGATATTGCCTCAGAGATGTGATGCGCTTCTATAGTCTCTTTGCCGTCCAGATCGGCGATGGTGCGGCTCACCTTTAATATCTTATCGTAGGCCCGTGCCGATATGCCGAGTTCGAGTATCGCCAGTTTCAATAACTCTCCGGCCTCTTTATCGAGCACACAGCACTGCTCCAATTCCCTGGACTCAAGATGGGCGTTGAATAAAACGCCTTCTTCCCGGCGCCGCTTACCCTGGTTATCCCTCGCCCTGTCTACCCGTTTCCTTATCTCTTCCGACGCCTCGCCCCGCCGCTTATCCGTAAGATGTTCGTACTTCAGCCTCGGCACCTCCAGATGTATGTCGATCCTGTCGAGCAAAGGCCCTGATATCTTCGAGAGATATGACTGGATCTGAAACGGCGTGCAGTGACATTCTCTCTTTGGGTCCGTGAAATATCCGCACGGGCATGGGTTCATAGCCGCGACGAGCATGAATTTGGCCGGATATGTCAATGTATTGGCGACTCTCGCGACCGTTACGGCCCCGTCCTCCATCGGCTGCCTCAACACCTCGAGCACATTGCGCTTGAATTCCGGGAGCTCGTCCAGGAAAAGGACGCCGTTATGCGCCAAACTTATCTCTCCGGGCATCGGGTTTGCCCCGCCGCCCAAAAGAGCGGCGTCGGAGATCGTGTGGTGCGGAGAGCGGAACGGACGCGTCGCAATAAGAAACTTGTTCGGCGGTAGGATGCCGGCAATGCTGTGGATACCCGACGTCTCCAACGCCTCATCGCGCGTCATCTCAGAAAGTATCGTCGTAAGCCGTTTGGCAAGCATGCTCTTCCCTGAACCGGGCGGACCGATCAAAAGGACGTTGTGGCCTCCCGCGGCGGCGACTTCAAGGCCGCGCTTTACGTGCTCCTGGCCCTTTACGTCGCTGAAATCAATCTTGTATTTGGAATTTCTTTTGAAGGCAGATTCCACATTGAATCTCTCGGCCTCTATGGATATCTTTTTATTCAAAAAATTTACGGCCTCCTTCAGCGTCGAGACCGGATATACCTCTACCCCCTCTACGGTAGCAGCCTCTTTTGAATTCTCTTTGGGCAGGACGAATGCCCTTTTACCCATCTTCTTCATTGCCATGGCAATGGGGAGCGCGCCATTGATAGGTTTCACCCTGCCGTCGAGCGACAGCTCGCCGCAGAAGATATGATCCCGGACTGCCGTAAAATCTATGACGTTTTCCGTAGAAAGGATGGATAGCGCTATCGGCAGATCGAACAACGCCCCTTCCTTCTTTATATCCGCCGGCGCCAGATTCACTATTATCTTTTTGGACGGGAATGAGAAGCCCGAATTCTTTATCGCGGACTTTATGCGGTCCCGCGATTCTTTTATCGACGTATCCGGAAGCCCTACGACATTGAATCCCGGCAGAGAGCCTGAGCCTATATCGACTTCTGCCGTTACCTCATATGCATCCACCCCCAGCAAACAGCTTGAATATATCTTTGAGATCATGCCGCCTCTCCTCTATATGTATGGGTCTTCGATCGCGTTCTCAAAAATCTCTATATCTTCCGCTTCGTCCGCGACATTTAACCTTATTGAAACTATGTCGATGCGCCAGGATGCATGCATCATATCGTGGCTATTCAAATAATAGAGGGCGTTATTGATGATATGCCGCTCCTTGCGTTTCGTCACCGACAGGTACGGAGGGCCAAAAGAACCGGTAGAGCGGGTCTTCACCTCTACGAAGACTATCATCCTCTTCAATCTGGCCACCAGGTCTATCTCGCCCATGGGCGTGCGAAAATTGGCCTCGATAATACGATATCCTCTCTTTCGTAAATATCTTGAGGCCGTCGCCTCTCCAAGCGAGCCTACCTTATCCTTCCGGCCCATACCATCAACCTCCGTACGCTTCCAGGACGAGCCTGTCAATCTCGTCCTTAACCTCTCTCTTCAGCGGTATAACCGTGTTATACCATTTGCCGTCCTTCCCTTCCTCGCGAGGCATGCTTACGAAGAGGCCCTTTTCGCCTTCTACCACCCTCAAGCCCTTCAATACAAAAGTTCCAAGGATTGAAAGATCGCAGAATGCCTTTGTGGAACCGGTGCCGTCCAGCTTATGCAAACGCACCACTTCCAATTTCAGGCCCTCATCAACCATAATCACTCACCCCCTTTCAAATATGCCAGGCAAATTTGACCCTGAGGCCGAGATAGATTCAACCTGCCTGAGGATCCTTTGTGCCCATACATATAAGACGGAAAAACTGCCGAAATTATTGCAATTTTTTTTGGCTGGTCTGGGTCTCCGACGGAGAATGGGTGTGTTGTTAAAAACAAAAAAGGGAGTTCTGCGGGGTTGTATTTTCTTAATGATGTGGTAATATTGATAATAGAAGAAGAGAGCTTTCCGCTTAGGCGGATCCGCCAATAGCACCGAGGGGGGCGAAGGCGGAAACCTTACGGAGGACTAAAGACGAAAGGTTGAGCGGCCCTTCTTCTTTTTTTGTCTATCCGCTTGCCGCGGGATAAGAAACAGGGCCTACGGATCGGTTTTACAGCCTGTTGCGGGGATCCTTGTAGAGCGAGCTTAATACGCGGGACGCATTTTCCGAACCTCCCCGTTTCCACGCATCGTATATCATAATGAGCATCTTCGTGGTCTTCGAATCGACCACCCACTTTATGCCCAAAAGAAGCGTGGCTGTCAGGAATTGCAGGAAATACTGCTGAAACACAAATGACATTACAAACGATGCTACCGCCAGGACAAGATACACGTTGATCTTCTTCATAATACCTTCCTTCTCCTTCTTGAATTTATCGACAGATTCATATGCGGAAACCGTCTTTTCGAGACATTCATCACAGCATGCGATATGCTCTTCCAGCCTCGCCCTGTCTGTTCCGGACAGAGTCCTGCCTAAATAGTCCGCCAATTCAACTTCTGTCGGATGCGTCCCGACCTTTTCTTTTATATCTGTCATATCTATCCCCCTATTATATAAGACGGAAAAAACGCTGAAATTATTGCAAATATTTTCAAATATTTTTCAGGGCCTTCCTCAGCCTCTCTTTTGCCCTTTTAACATAACTTGAGACCGTGCCCTCCGGCACCCCCATAAGTTCTGCGATTTCATGATACTTCTTATTATGGATCAAATGCAGTTTGGCCATGATCTTCTCTCTCCCCGGTAAAGAGTTTATCGCGCGGTCTATCTTCTCCTCCGCCTCGGCCCTGTCCAAGTCGCTTCTCTGCCCCGCCAGGCCCGACGGCAATAGCCCTTCGAGGGCGCCGCCGTCAAGTTTCGAAGATAAAGATACGGTCTTCTGGGATATGCGGGCTGAGGCGTTCCTGAAATTTTCTATCGCGGCATTTCCGGAGAGCACGGAGATCCAATACGATATATCTTCGCGGTTTACGATATCCTTCAATTTATTATTCTTCCAGATATCGGCAAATACATTCTGCCTGATATCCTCGATATCCTGGCGTGAAATTGAGATATTGTATTTTTTGAGGCGGTTCTCTATGGATATGTAAACCAGGCTGGAATATTTCTTTACCAGGGCCGCCCAGGCCGAAATATCTTTTTTAAGGCAGGCTTCAATTATATGGTTGTCGTTTTCGAAGTTCTTATCATCCATCTAATGATACGATAACATGATGTTTACATATAGCGCAAGAGGAAAAAGAACGTTTATTTCTTATCCTGCTGCTGATTTACGGACAAATTATTCATAACCATCTGAGGCGTATGCCCCTTGCCGTAACGAAGCATCTGACCCTTCAACTCCAACCGTGCCGCGACATCCTGGTCTCCGGCTACAGGGTTATCAATTGTTGCGGGTCCGACATTAGCTTTATTGACATCGGTGGTGGCATTTACCAGCAGTTCCTGCGGAATATCATCCGCCTTATCAAGACCTGAGAATTGACGTAATTCCGCTATATAGCTATCTACCGTATACCCCGGATTGTTTTTCATGAAATTGACAACATCGAGGAGGATCGCTTTATAATCGGCGTTGGTGAATTTCTGGTCCGCTATCTCTATACCGTATAGTATCTTGAAAGCTTCCCTGTTGTCTGACGCGTTCAGAGCGGTATCTATCTCATGCAGTTTCTGCGTTTCCCTGACGAAATCCGCTATAGTAAAGGACGGTTCATAATACATATAGCCCGCTATGCCGGATAGCATGTTTTTGTACTCAGTATTCGAGAATACCTGATACGCAGTCGCTATGTTGTATACGTTAGCGAACGCGTCTCTCATATTATTGTTCGTGATCGCGTCATCCAATTCGGGCAGCTTCTGGATTTCATTCACAAAGTTGTCCACCGTGTAATATTGGTTTGTGCACATATAACTTGCTATCCCCGCCAGGAGCGCCTTATAGGCCGTGTTATTCTTGTTGGCATTTGTCGGATCTGTCGGATCAAACTTCTGATCGGCCACAGCTATATCGTATATTCTGAAGAAATTATTCTTCAACGAATCGTTATTTTTTATAGCATCATGTAACGCAGTCATCTTTGCCGGCAACTGCGGCAGCTGCTGAATAAACGTACTGATAGTATGCTCCGGGTGGCTTATCATGTAATTTGCTAACCCGGACAGAACGTAGCGGTAATTTACATTGGTGAAGAGCTGGTCCGCTACAGCTATACCGTATATAGTGGCAAAGGCGTTCTTAAGTTCCGCTGAGCCGGTAGATACAGCGGTGTGTATCTCGGCCATCTTGGGTAATTCGGCTTTCAGGGTATCGACGGTGTACTCGGGATGAGCGAGCATGTAGCTTGCCAACCCGGAGAGAGCG
>JAQUQN010000067.1 GCA_028716065.1 Candidatus Omnitrophota bacterium | reverse complement strand
CGGTGAAGAAGAGCATGTAATCATGGGTCGAGGCTATGAAGAGGTGCTCGATGAAATCCTCCTCCTTGATATCCGCGCCGGTCACGCCCTTGCCTCCCCGGCGCTGCTTCCTGTAACTGGACACCGGAAGCCTCTTGATATAGCCGGTATGGCTTATCGTGATAACGACATCCTCTTCGGCTATAAGGTCCTCTATCTCCAGTTCCTCGAACTGCGCTACTATGTCAGTGCGTCTTTCGTCTCCGAACTTCTCCGCCAGTTCTTTTGTCTCGCTCTTTATTATTTCCAACACCTTCTTTTCGCTTTCCAGGATAGACTTGAAGAGTTCTATCTTTTTGATGAGCTCCAGATATTCCTTGTCTATCTTGTCGCGTTCGAGGTGTGTAAGGCGCTGTAATTGCATCTCCAGGATGGCCTGGGCCTGCCTGTCGGAAAGGCCCAACTTCTTCATCAATTCGGCCTTGGCCTCCTGCGGGTCGTCCGAACCCCTTATTATCTTTATCACCTTGTCGAGCTCCTTGAGCGCGATCTTCAGGCCCTCCAGTATATGAGCCCTGTCCTGTGCCTTCTCAAGGTCGTATTTCGTCCTTCTAAGTATGACTTCTTTCCTGTGCTTTATGAATTCGCTTAAGACCTCCTTGAGGTTCAATACCCTGGGCCTGCCGTCGACGAGCGCGAGCATGATGACCCCGAACGTCTCGCGCATCTGTGTGTGTTTGTAGAGTTGGTTCAACAGGACGTTGGCGTTCGAGCCGCGCTTCAATTCTATGACCACCCGCATGCCGTCCTTGTCCGATTCGTCCCGGATATCGCTGATGCCTTCTATCTTCTTATTCTGAACAAGTTCGGCAATGGATTCTATAAGGTTCGCCTTGTTCACCTGATACGGCAGTTCTTTTATTATTATCGTCTCTCTTCCGTTCTTCTGCTCTTCTATGACGGCCTTTGCGTTCACCCTGATATGCCCCCTGCCGGTAGTGTAGGCGCTCCTTATGCCGTCTACGCCCGCGATGATGCCGCCCGTCGGGAAGTCCGGCCCCTTTACCTTTTTAAGCAGGTCCTTGATATCGCATTCGGGGTTGTCTATCACGAATATTATTGCCTCGGCTATCTCCTTTAAATTATGGGGAGGGATGTTGGTGGCCATGCCGACGGCTATGCCGGAGGAGCCGTTGACCAGAAGGTTCGGGAGGCACGCCGGCAAGACCATGGGCTCCTCCAGCGAACCGTCGAAATTCGGCATGAAATCGACCGTATTCTTCTCTATGTCGAGCAGCATCTGGTCGGTTATGCGCTCCAGCCTTGCCTCGGTGTACCTCATGGCCGCAGGCGCGTCTCCGTCGATCGACCCGAAATTGCCCTGGCCGTCTACCAGAGGATACCGCAGAGAAAAGTCCTGCGCCATCCTTACGAGCGTGTCATAGACAGCGACGTCTCCGTGCGGATGATATTTACCGAGAACCTCTCCCGTGATCCTCGCGCATTTCTTATAGGGCTTGTTGTGCTCCAGGCTGAGCTCCTTCATCGCGTAGAGGATCCTTCTGTGGACGGGCTTCAGGCCATCCCGCACGTCGGGCAGGGCCCTGCCCACTATTACGCTCATCGCATAATTTATGTAGGAATCCTTCATCTCCTCTTCTATGTATACCGGCACTATCTTTTCGTTACGTGTGTACATGTCTCTCCTCGTTATATATCCAGCACCTTCACCTCGTGGGCATGCTTTTCTATGAACTCTCTCCTTGGCTCAACAGCCTCGCCCATCAAGACCGTGAACATCGCGTCCGCTTCAACGGCGTCCTCGAGCGTTACTCTGAGTACGGTTCTGCGTTCCGGATCCATCGTTGTGTCCCATAACTGCTGCGGGTTCATCTCCCCGAGGCCCTTGTACCTCTGTATGTTCATGCCCTCTTTGCCCACCTCCATGACATACCTGAGGATCTCTTTTAAATTATAAAAGCCCCTCTGGTCCTTATCTTTTTTTATGACATAGTCCGATTTCTTGGATTCCTTCTTCTCTTTCTTGCCGGAAGCGCCATTTTCCTTTTTTCTCTCTTCGCCATTGTAATTCTCGATATCGATGCCCAGCTTTTCAATCCTATCTACAATCTTCTCTATCTCTCTGGCCTCGTAGAACTCGATGTAGTCAGCGGGTTTTTCTTTTTCCTCAATAGGCGGTTCTTCTTTCTCTTTCTTATCTTCCTTTTTCCCCGCCTTACCCTTAGCCTTACCTTCAACCTTAACCTCAGCCTTGACCTTCTTATCCGAAACATCCCCGCCTTTTATATATTTCGCCAATTCATCGTCATTATATAGAAAATGGTCTTCGTACTCCACTTTAACCATATAAAGTGGCATTTTTTTGGTCTTTTTATGCCTAAAACTGATATATTTTGAGAATGTCACTCCACGCCGCTCTACTGCATTTGAGAGGCTTTCAAGGTCTATTAGAGCATCCAGTATCGCTTTTAATTGTTTATCGGTATACTGATGCTTATCTTTGGACCTAACAAGAGTCATCCCTTCTGTCCCGAGCTCCAACAACAAATTATTATAGTCTGACTCTGTCTGTATATATTCCTCTCTCTTCCCTCTCTTAATTTTATAAAGCGGTGGTTGCGCTATATATATATGTTCTTTTTCAATTAGCGCCTGCATGTGCCTATAAATGAATGTCAAAAGAAGCGTCCTGATATGGGAACCGTCAACGTCGGCGTCGCACATTATTATGATCTTGCCATACCGAAGCTTCTCCAGATTAAACTCTTCGCCTATACCGGAGCCGATAGCGGTTATTATTGTCCTGATCTCTTCGTTGGAGAGCGCTTTATCTAGGCGTGCCTTTTCAACATTTAGGATCTTTCCTTTTAGGGGCAGTATCGCCTGGAAGCGCCTGTCGCGTCCCTGTTTCGCCGAGCCGCCGGCCGAGTCGCCTTCGACCAGATATAATTCACAGAGGCTCGGGTCCGTCTCCTGGCAATCGGCGAGCTTGCCCGGCAGCGACGCTCCTTCTAGAGCACCCTTGCGGCGGGTCAGCTCTCTCGCCTTGCGGGCCGCTTCGCGCGCCCTCGCCGCGAGGACCGCCTTTTCTATTATCTTGTTCGCGACCGACGGGTTCTCCTCAAAAAAACCTCCGAGCGCTTCGTTGACGATGGACTCTACGATGCCCTCGACCTCCGAATTGCCCAGCTTCGTCTTTGTCTGTCCCTCAAACTGCGGGTTGGGCACCTTGACGCTTACTACCGCCGTCAACCCTTCGCGCACGTCATCGCCGGCTATGCTCGTATCCGCATTCTTCAATAAATTCTTGCTCCTGCAATACTGGTTTATCGTCCTCGTCAACGCGGATTTGAAACCAGTCAGATGGGTCCCGCCCTCTATGGTATTGATATTATTGGCGAATGTAAATATATTCTCCGAATACGCGTCGTTATACTGCATCGCCACTTCGGCCTGGATCTTGTCTTTCTCTTTCGAAAAATATATGACCTTCTTATGGAGGACGTTCTTGTTCTTGTTCAGGAATTCTACGAACGACATGATGCCCCCGGCGAACTTGAACTCCGCCTCTTTGCCCTTGGCCCGTTCATCTTTCAGGGTTATCTTTACGTTCTTGTTCAGGAACGCCAATTCTCTCAGGCGGTTCGAGAGGGTGTCGAAGCTATAGTTTATATTGGCGCCGAATATTTCCTTATCGGCCTTGAAGGTTACGCGCGTACCCGTCGACTTCGCCTCGCCTATCACTTTAAGCTTCGAGGCCGTCTTGCCGTGTTCGTACTCCTGATGGTGGATTTTGCCGTCGCGCCTTACCTCGACCTCCAACCACTCGGAAAGCGCATTCACGACGCTGACTCCTACGCCGTGCAGCCCTCCGGCTACTTTATACACCCTGTGGTCGAATTTTCCGCCGGCGTGCAGCGTCGTCATGACGACCTCTACGGCGGGCTTTTTCTGCGTCTTATGTATATCTACCGGTATCCCCCTTCCGTCGTCTATGACGGTAACGGAATTGTCGGCGTGGACGACGACATCTATACCCGTGGCATACCCGCCCATGCATTCGTCGATGGAGTTGTCGACCACCTCATACACCATGTGGTGCAAACCGCGCTGGGTGGTATCGCCTATATACATGGCCGGTCTTTTTCTTACGGCCTCAACACCCTCCAGGACCTGGATGGTCGTAGCGTCATACTTTTTTACGGTGGCTGCCTTATCCTGTCCGGTATCTTCTTTGGCCTTTTTCGTCTTCTCTTTCATTATTTTGCTTTCACCTCTCCTATTCTGAACCTTATCTCTTTAAGGGCCTTGCCGAGCCCCAACCTTTCACTCAGCCCGTTCACTATAGCCTTCTTTTTTGTCGTCAGTTCGTAAAGCCAGCTCGATCCGTCCACATTCACGATAAGAGTTGCCTTCTTGAGCGAGACCGGCCTGGCGTGCCTGGAGGCGCTTTTACCAACAACCTCTTCCCATGCCCTGGACATCTCTTCTTCGCCTACGCGCCCCTTCTTCCCCAGGTCCGATATTACGGACTTTACCAGCTCGGCTAATGTCTTATCTTTGGCTCGGCGCCTTTTCATGGAAGGTCACGTTAACTGCATGGGCAAAACTACATAGATATATTCGTCGCCAATCCTTATTACGCCTGGTTTCTCCGGATCCGCCATTTCAAAGTTTACCATCTCCTGGTCGATGTTCTTAAGGACATCTATGATATAATCCGGGTTGAACCCTATCGCCATCTCCTTGCCTTTATATTCTACCCCTATCTCCTCATGGGCTTCCCCGAGGTAGGGGCTGTTTTTGGATAAGACCATTTTGTCCCGGCCCAGTTCGATCTTGACCGCGAGCGAGTCCGGATTGGTAAATAGCGCGATGCGCTTCATGCCCGACAAGAACGCCTGCCTGGTCATCCTAACCTTTTCCTTGGACTCTTTAGGTATGACTTGTTCGTAGTTGGGGAATTCGCCCTCTATCAGGCGCGATACCATCTTCGAGTCCCCCATGTCAAACGATACCTGGTTTTCACCAAAAGATATCTTCACATCGTTTTCGTCTTTGAGGATCCGGTTCAGTTCGCTTATGGCTTTTGTGGGCACGATGAATTTACGCTCCTGGGTTTTTGGAAACTGCGCCTTATGCTCTATCAGTGTGAGACGCCTGCCGTCGGTAGCCACCATTCTGATATGGCTCGGCTTTATCGTAAATAATATCCCATTCAACACATACCTGGTTTCGTCGTGGCTTACCGCGAAACTCGTCATATTTATCATCTCTTTTAACTTTTTCTGTTGTATTGAGATTGAATCCCGGTCCTTAAATTCGGGTATTTGAGGAAATTCGTCTTTAGGCAACCCCATTATCTTAAAAACACAATTCTGGCTTTCTATATTCACAAGATTGTTCTTTTTTACTGAGATGGTAAGGTCGCCATCGGGTAATTCTTTGGTTATATCAAAAAATTTCTTTGCTGGTATTGTTATAGAACCCATTATACTTGGTTTTATGGGTAGGGCCACTGTTATACCAATATCAAGATCTGTCGCGGTTATAACTACTTTATCCCCAGAGCTATCTATTAAGATGTTTGATAATATTGGTAAACTGCTTTTTGGGTTTATAGCGTTTTGTACTACCTGGATACCTTTTAACAAAACCTCTTTAGTCGTTCCAAACTTCATCAACACTCCTTTTACTATTAGTATTTATTAAAACAGTAGTAATATTAGTAATCCCTATGGATAAGTGGATAATTATACAACACCAATAAGTAATTATAGTTATAAAATAATACTTATACACCAAACCAAAAAAGTTATCAACAATATTAACACCTTATACTCTGAATAAGCCTGTCTATCAACTCCTTTAAACCGCTTTTGTTTTTCAGATCATTTTCTATCTTTTCATGAGCGTGCATTACTGTGGTGTGGTCCCTGCCACCAAACTGTTCACCAATCTCCGGCAGAGAATAATCCGTCATCTGCCTGGCTATATACATTGCTATCTGTCTGGGGTAGGCGATGGCCTTACTCCTCTTTTTCACCCGCATGTCGGAAAGCCTGATATCAAAATACTCACTGACCTTTTTTTGTATGAGGTCTATGGTAACCTTCTTCTCACCCTCGATTATCATGTCATGCAGGACCTCCTTGACGAGGTCCACAGAAATATCCTTTCCTATGAGTTTTGAGTACGCGACGACCCTTATGAGGCCGCCCTCAAGCTCTCTTATATTGGATCTGATCTTTTCCGCAAGGAAGTAAAATACATCGTCGGGCAGGGCGAGCGTCTCCCTCTCGGATTTTTTCTTCAGTATCGCTATCCGCGTCTCGAAGTCCGGAGGCTGGATGTCGGTGACCAGGCCCCACTCGAACCGGGAGACGAGCCGTTCCTCGAGCGCCTGTATCTCCTTCGGAGGACGGTCGCTTGAGACGACTATCTGTTTATGCGCGTCGTAAAGGG
>JAQUQN010000066.1 GCA_028716065.1 Candidatus Omnitrophota bacterium | reverse complement strand
CGTGAACGGCGTGGTGACGGACAACAAGGCCGGTATCAATAATATAGTAGGGAACCTGGAACAGAACTCAGCCAATTTCAAAGACTTCAGCGAGGACATCAAACAGCATCCGTGGAAACTATTGATGAAAGGTAAATAGAAAGGATAGGTGCCTAATCATGAAAGCTCTTTCGGGCATATGTATTTTTTTAGCGCTCATCGCGACGCTGGTGTTTTTATTCGCCGGCAACATAATATCGCAGGAAGAAGCAAAGGTCGTACTTATCGCCGGAAACCCGCAGGTTATGAAGTTCAATACCAATAATTGGGATGTATGCAAGATCGGCATGACGATAGAGAATGGAGACAGGATAAAGACCCTCGAAGGGGAAAGGGTGGACATATCTTTTGCCGAAGATAATACGAACATTATCGAGATCGGCGAAGAGTCGGATGTCGTCGTGAAGAAGGGGCAGGCGCCGTATGCCGTAGAGCTTCTGAACGGCGAAGTCATGGCGCTCTTAAAGAGGCTGCCCAAAGATTCGACTTTTGAGGTCAGGACACCGGCCGGTTTAAGCGGAGCCAGGGGCACGGGCTGGGGCTCTAAGACAGACGGGAATAAGACCACCTTCGCGGCGTATGAAAATTCAATTTACGCCAGGGGCATAGACCGTTCCGGAAACGTGATACCCGGAGAACTTATTGTCAAGAACGGTTGGAAGACGGTCATAGGAAAATTCCAGAAGCCTGAAAGGCTTGAACGGCTCATGGCGAGGGACATGGATAGATGGAACAGCTGGAAAGATTCAGTGGCGAGCTTCAGCGGGATGAGCCAGAAGCAGATGGAAAACAGGCTCCAAAAAGTATCCGGCCTTTCCGGAAGGTCGCAGAAGCTGCAGAACATGGCCAAAGAAGGGAACGTCGAAAGGAAGGACATAGACAGGGTCAACGCCGTACTTCAGAAGGAACGGTCGAGTTATAGTCATTAAAAATGATTTTTATAAAAATACATAGAATAATTCCCATCTCATATATATTGGTAATATTTTTTGCGTTGGCTCTATCCTTATCGCTAGTCGATGCCCAGGCCCAGCAACAGCCTCGTAAAGAGACGCTGCAGGATAAAGGAAAACCCGCATACCTCGTCGCGATGCCCGCGGAAGTGGAAAGCGCCATACCCCTGCCATACCTTACTTCGAATAAGCTGGAATATAACGCCTCCGCCAGCGTAACCCAGGGATATGATAATAACGTTTTTCTTGACCCCTCGAGAAAGGATGACAGCTTCACCCAGGAAGCCGTCATCATGAATTTTAAATACCCCTTCCGCGATAATAAATTGAACTTGAAATACGGGCTCGACTTCACGAATATCACTTATTACAAGATAACCGACGCGAGCCTTCTCGACTGGTCCTTATGGGGAGGTTTCGACTATACTATTTTTGATGTCTTCACGCTCAGTCCTTCATACAGGTTCAACATGGTCTGGTATCCCAGAGATGACCAGAGTTCGAATAATTGGAATGAGTTCAATCTAGACCTTCGGCAGGATCTCCTGGACAATTTTTATTTCCTGGATAAGGTTTACCACAAAGGGACGTATCGTCTCTCTTATCAGAACTACCAGCATCGTAAAGCGAGGCTCGGCAACGGGAACCTCTCTTCCAATACAAGGGCGGACCTGAGGAATACCTTCGATTACGAGGTGGGTCTCTACATGTTCGATTCGCTCATCAAGGTCAATAACCAGATATACCGTAATGATTCGGACGATCAGTACGAAGATTACTATGATTACAATTCATATCGTCTGGGATGTTCGATAGTGCACATGTTCACGGACAAGTTTTACTCCATAGGCAGTTTCTACTGGCAGAAGAAATTTTATGATTCGAGACAATCGTCCCAGGAGGCCGTCTGCGAAAAGGATGACCTTTATATCGTCAGCTCGTCGCTGTATTATGATATCACCCCGCACTTTTCCATCTTTGCCAATTATTCATACAGGGAAAACCAGTCGAACGAACCTTTACAGAAATATTCCGGCAGTGTAGTGACAGCAGGTATCTATTACAATTTTTAGATCGGCCCATGCTTAAGTCCCCGTTCCGCTCCGCAAAGACAAGAAAGGCGATAGGATATCTTCTCTTTCTGGTCATATCCGCCGTCTTATTATCCGTTTCCTATTTTCACCTTCTCGACAATTATGAGCTTGAGTTCCTTGACCTCAGGTTCAATCTAAGGCCGAAACAGCACGTTACCGATAAGATAGTATTCGTCGACATCGGCGATGATACCATAGAAAAATTAGGAAGGTTTCCCTTCGACAGGACTTACCATGCACTCGTTGTCAAGGCGCTTTCGGAAGCCGGCGCCAGGGCGATAATATTCGATATATTCTTCAGCGAGCCGCACGACCATGATAAAGATTTTTCCGGAGCCATAAAGGACGCCGGAGGAGTCTACCTGCCTTATGTCCTGGAGATCGACGAGAAGCAGAAGGGAAAGATCCTCCGCGCCGACGGGTATCTGGCGAAGACGCTCGATGAGATAACCGCGGGCTCCAAAGGGGCCGGCCATATAAATATATTACCGGATTCCGACGGTAAATTCAGGAGGATACCACTTTCTATAGCCTATAAAGACGGCCTCTCTCCTTATATATCATTCCTGGTCAGCTGCGACTACCTGGGCATGGAACAGAAGGCGGTGAAGATCCTCCCGGGCCGGTTTTTGATGCTTCCGGACGGCCGTAAAGTGCCGCTGGATGAGCATTCGAACATGGTGATAAATTTTTCCGGAAAATGGGCGGATACCTATAAACATTATTCCTACGTGGATGTGCTCCAGTCATATCTCTCCGGCATAACCGGCCAAAAACCAATCCTCGATTTAAGGGTGTTCAAAGACAAGATATGCGTGATAGGCCTTACCGCGGCGGGAACAGTGGACCTCCATCCGAACCCTTTTGAGACCCTCTATCCCGGAGTTGGGATACACGCAGAGGTCTTCAACTCTTTTTTAAACAACGCCTTTATCTTGCGCGTATCGAGAGCCGTCAATTTGGCGATCCTCATCTTTTTAATTTTTCTGACGGCACTCATCACCTTCAGGACAAAACCGATCAGGGCTCTAACTTTGCTGGTAGGGGCCATGTTCATGTTCGGCATCGCGGGTATATTGTTATTCAATATTTTCGGTATGTGGATAGACCTCTTTTATCCGATGGTGATGATGGGCCTGGTTTATCTCGCCGTGACATTCTTTAAATATATCGGTGAATGGAAAAAGAGGCTGGTCCTGGAGAACGAACTAGACATAGCCAGGAAGATACAGGAAAGCTTCCTTCCCAAGACCTTGCCTTCGACCGCCGGGCTTGAGATATCCGCGGCCATGTTCACGGCGCGAAAAGTCGGCGGGGACCTTTACGATTTCGTGGAGTTCTCACCCGAAGAATTGGGAGTGATGATAGGAGACGTATCAGGTAAAGGCATACCGGCGAGCCTTTTCATGGCAATGGTGACGGGCAAGTTCAAGTTTTTCGCTATCGCGAAAGCAGACCCGGGGGATATGCTATCGAACCTGAATGCCAGCCTTGTCAAGGAATCCGCGTCGAACTTATTCGTGACGGTCTTCTATCTCATATTCGATCTTAAAAATAAGAAGGTAACTTATTCCAACGGCGGCCATCTTCCCGTGGCACATTTGAGAGAAGGTAAGAAGGTGGAGTTCCTGGATGTTGACGAAGGAGCGCCGCTGGGTCTCCTGGACGGCCCCTATTCTACCGGAGAGATAGAGATACAGAACCAGGATATATTTGTTTTATATACCGACGGCATAACCGAAGCGATGGATGAAAACCGCCAGATGTATGAAAAGGAGAGGCTGGCCGCCTGTATAGAGCGGCACAGGGACCTGTCGGCGAAAGCCCTCCTTGGCGCCATCGAGAAAGACGTCAGGCGTTTCGAGCCGAAGGCAGATCAGCATGACGACATGACGATAATCGTCGTAAAGGTTGAGTAAGATAGGAGAGATTGCATGAAGGAAGGCAAGAGTAAGTATGAAGGGGCTAAGATACTTTATCGGGTAAGCCGTATCGTGAGCTCTTCGCTGGACCTCGCCAAGGTCGCCGATCTGGTGCTCAAAGAGTCGATGGAGGCGCTCGACTCCGACCACGCCTCATTGTTTCTGTTGGATGAGAATTCAGGCCGTCTCATGCTGGCCCGGGCCAGAGGGTTCAATAAAGACCAGGTAGGCAATATAAAACTTTTAGGCAGCTGGGAGGTCATCAATGACCTTCTCGTGAAGAGGAGAAAACCGTTCATAGTCAACGATATCGCGAAAGACACCCTCTTCGCCGACAGGATACTGCCTTTTTCGAAAGAGCGGCTTCCGATAAAGTCCTTCCTTGCCGTGCCACTTAAAAAAGAACACGCCATAATAGGGGCGTTGATAGTAAGTAATCGTAAAAGGCCGGGGCATCTCTTTACAAAAAAAGACGAGGAATTGCTCCTGACGTTGTCGAACAATATCGCTCTGGCGCTATTCAACGCCAAACTTTATCAGGACCTGAAGAACCTGCTCATCAGTACCGTCAAATCCCTGGTGAGGGCCATAGAGGCTAAGGATCCCTACACGAGCGGCCACTCGGAACGCGTGATGAAATATGCCATGGCCATAGCCAGGGAATTAAAACTGGACGAAGACGCGTTGAGCAACCTTAAGTTGTCGGGCCTCCTCCATGACGTCGGAAAGATAGGAATAAAGGAGAAGATATTACTGAAGCCGGCGCGGCTCTCGATGCGCGAGAAAAAACAGATGGACCTTCATCCGGCCATAGGCGCCAGGATAGTCGAAAGCATTGACAACGCACACAAGATAATAAGAGGCATATTGGAACATCATGAACGTTTCGACGGTAGGGGGTATCCAAATTCCCTTAAAGGTAAGAGAATATCTCTTGAGGGTAGAATCATAGCTGTGGCAGATGCCTTCGATGCGCTTACCACCAACAGGCCGTATCAGAGAAAATTTACCTCAAAAGAGGCCTTTTTTGAGATAGTCAAGGGCTCCACTATCCAGTTCGATCCAAAGGTAGTGAAGGCGTTCATGATATCTTTCTCCAGGCACCCTGACTCTTGGAAGACATGACCAACGCAAAATAGATATTGACAACCCGCCTTATTTTTTGTATCATTTAATAACCTGCCATTATATAATATAATCTATTAATTAAGATATAACCGATGAATACTAAAATGAGACATAAGTATAAAGGCATCTTTTTTGTATTGACGGTCAATCTATCGTTGATCGTCTTTACATTCTTTTCTGTCTTGGCCGTCCAGGAGAATAAAGTCAGCCAAAAGCTGGAACGCGGCATAGGGCAGTACAAGCACGAGAATTACGAAGAGGCGCTTGCGACCCTGAAAGAAGCTAAGAAAGAGAATCCCGATTCGTCCCTGGCTTCTTATTATCTGGGCATGACCTATAAACAGATGCAGGATTATAAAAGCGCCATACCCGAGCTCAAGGACGCCGTGACATTTTCTCCCAAGATAAAGGGCGCACTTATAGAGCTCATCGATTGTCTGTATCAGCTCAATCGTATCGACGAAGCGAAGGAATGGATAAGTGAGGCGGAGCTGGAAGGTATAAGGCCCGCCCAGGTAGCGTTCTTTAAAGGCCTCATAGAGATGAAGGATAATAAGACCAAGGAGGCCGTGGAATCGTTCAAGAACGCAAAGGCATTGGATCCATCTATGTCTCAGACCTGCGACTATCAGATAGCAATGGCACACCTGAAGATGAAAAGATACGGGGACGCGAAGAGGGCCTTTACGGAGGTTACCCTGAAGGACCCGAATTCCAACATGGCGAATTTCGCCAACCAGTATGCGGATGTCCTTGCCAGGCAGGAGGAGGCGGCCAAACCTTTCAGGTTCTCCTTCGGCGCGGCCTGGCAATATGACGACAACGTCATATTGAAACCGGACGATACGAGCATCGCGGCAGACATATCCGACAAGGGAGACTCCCGTCAGGTCTATACGGCGAGCGCGGAATACAATCATATGTTCGGCGACAAATTCGGAACCAGGGCGCTATATTCGTTCTATTATGCCAAGCAGAGCGATCTCGGTTTTTATGACATGGTCACGAATAGCATCATAGGACAGCCGACGATATATTTCGAGAATGCCCTCCTGACCTTTCCTTCGGGATTCATACATAACATAGTCAATGATAAGGCGTACCAGGCCACCGGAACGACAAGCGGCATACTCAATTTTAACGTCGGTAAAACAAACATGGGCCAGGCCTTCATGAGATATCAGAATAAGACATATTTCTGGGACCCCTCCACGGCGGACGAGAACAGGGACGCGAACGACCTGGCCGGAGGCTGCGCGTGGTACGTCTTCTTCGCGGAAAATAAAGGATTTTTCAACGTCCGTTACGAAATGAACAAAGAGACGACGAGGG
>JAQUQN010000065.1 GCA_028716065.1 Candidatus Omnitrophota bacterium | reverse complement strand
GCCCCGTTCTCCTTTAACAACACATCGCGCATATATGTCAATACCGACAGATAATTATCGCGCGCTTCCTTCGAAAGCGGCCCAAAGAGTTCCATAAGTATCTGACGCCTATGGTTATTGGCCTTCCTGGCCAGCTCCATTCCCTTGTTCGTAAGTTCGATATAGATCACGCGCCTGTCGTTAGAATCATATTTCCTATGGACATAGCCGCAGCGCACGAGCCTGGCTATTATGCCGGTCGCGGCCGCTGTAGTAACGAACATAAGATGCGCCAGATCCTTCATCTTCAAAGGGCCGTTCTTATCGATATAACTCAGTATGAATATCTGGAGCATCGTTACCTTACCTCTATACATTTCGAGATCGTCCACCTGTCTCTTCGCAAACCCCTTCATTACAGCGGGCATCACCTCATCTATCCTGTAAATAAATTCCGCAAGGGCGTTTTCAGGCATATTTAATCTCCTTTATAGTTAATGTGATTAACTATTAATACGATAAATATACCACGGGTGCAGCGATCTGTCAAGGGGGTAACTACGAAAGGATGATCTGACTGCGGACCTACCTGGATTTTTCCTTACTCACCAGGCTCAGGAAGATATTGACTATGCGCGGATCGAATTGTGTACCCGACGCCTTCTTTATCATATTGATCGCCTCTTCCTTTGAGAATGCCTTGCGGTATGAACGGTGTGATATCAGGGCCTGATAAACGTCGGCTATGGCTACTATCCTGGCCCCGAGGGGTATCTCCTCCCCCCTCAGACCGTCCGGATATCCTTTGCCGTCCCATCTCTCATGGTGATAGAGAATAAAAGGGACTATCGCGTTCAAGACGTGTATCGGCCTGAGTATATCGGCGGCTATCCTTGGATGCTTCCGTATCTCCTCGACCTCTTTTTTGGTAAGCTTTGCCTTCTTAGTCAATATGCTTTCGCTGACCCCCAGTTTCCCGAGGTCGTGAAGCATGGCGGCTTGTTTCACCATCTCCACCTCCGGGATCCCCAGGCCTAGAGCCTTTGCTATATCGGTAGCGTATTTGACGGTCTTCTCGACATGCTCGCCGGTATAGTGGTCTTTAAGCTCTATCGCCTTCGCGAAGGCAAATATAGATTCGACCAGGCTCTGGTTTACCTCTTTATTCAACCCTTCGAGCCTCTTCTTCAGGATATCGACATCGTCCTTTCCTGCAATCGCCATACCCTTGGCGGATTTTTTATTCATGGAGGAAAAGATCCTGTCTCCGCCGGCCTCCTTGGCCTTATCGAGCATATTCTCGGCGGACTTTATTAATTCCATGGCATTATTCGCTCTGTCTTCGGGATACGATACGGCCGCCAGGCTCATCTTCAATTTTATCGCGGTCTTCGCGTTCCCGAAACTGTGGATGCTTACCGAATCGAGTATCCTCTGGGCAAGTATGGCCGCCTGGTTTCTATCCGTATCCGGAGAGATCACCATGAACTCTTCCCCGCCGTATCTTATGACGACATCGTACTTCCTGACGATCTTACGCACCTCATGCGCAAGTTGCTTAAGTATCATATCGCCAAACTTGTATCCGTAAACCTCGTTTATCGACTTGAAATAGTCCACGTCTATCATGATTATGGAGAGCGCGTGATTATATCTCTTAGCGCGGTAAAACTCGGCATCGAGGATCTTTTCCAGATAACTGTGGTTATAGAGTCCCGTTTGCGGGTCCCTGAGGGTCAGCTGATTCAGTTTCTTATTGGAGGCCGTCAACTCCTTGTTCATCTTATAGACCTTGTTCTCCGCGTATTTACGGTCGGTCACATCCCTGTAGACAACCCCCACGGCGAATACGTCACCGGCTTCATTTCTGATCGGAGAGAGGACCGACTCGCTGTATACAAGCCTGCCGCCGATCGTTATCGAATCCTCGACCTTCATCGGCTTCTGCGTGCGAAAGACCTTATCGACCCTCTCCATCCACAACCTCATGAAATCCGGTATGTGGCCGAGGCCGTCGCGTATATTCTTGCCGATGACCTTATCACGGGTCGTTCCCACATGATCTATCGCGGCCTGGTTCGCATAGATATAATTATAATCTTTATCCCACACGATGATGCAATCACTGGTCGATTCGAATATTATCCTGAATCTCTCCTCGCTCTCCCTCAGCTCTTCCTCGGCGTGCCTGCGTTTCTCTTCAACCTCCACGGCCGCCGCTATTATATTTACCATCTTCTTATCTTCTTCGGTCGGAATGAAATCCCTCTCGTAAACCGCGCAGAGCGACCCCACATTCTTATCTCTCCATTTTATGGGGTAACCGATATACGTCTTGAGGTTATATAATTTTACATTCGGGTCTGTGCGCGCATAAGGCGAATCCTGAAGATCGCGTACCAAAAACATCTCTCCCTTGGCCTTGTTTATGACGTCATAACATATATGCCCCCCGGGTTTCCCCCTGGGCTTATAACCTTTGGGCGTATTCCACTGGCCTATGGAACAAAGTATCCCGTCCCTGTCGATGCAATTATAGAGGGCGCATGACGCCCCCAGCAGCTCCCCGAATAACGCGGTCAGGCGGCATATGTTTTCGGAAGGGTCTTCGGTGAACCCGAGGAAACAACTGTTTATCTTCTCGATCTTCTCCTCGACATCGCGCAGCTCCACCCTTGTCTTATTACGCTCGATGGCGTAGCGTATGGAGCGCGTGAGCAGATCGGTATTGATCTGCCCCTTAACGAGATAGTCCTGGGCGCCCTTCTGGAAGGCCGCCGCGGTCTGTTCCTCGTCGGCGAAACTGGTCATGACGATGATGGGGACCTTCGGCACATGCGCATGCATCCTGCCGAATGTATCAAGCCCTATGGAATCGGGAAGGGTCAGGTCGAGGAGGACGAGGTCTATGCCTCCCTTGACGAGATGCCCCAGGGCCTTGGTGAGCGTATCACAGACCTCTACATTGAACCTGACCTTCTTCGCGTTCTTCAGCATCTCCGTCATGAAAGAAGCGTCGAGCTTGTCATCTTCAACGAGAAGGATATTTATGTTTTTTTCATCCATAATAAATAAAGGTTACCACAATATCGCCATTTCTACAAATCCATTGCGAAATTACGCCGTCATGCCCCTGCCAGACGATCTTATCATCTCTCTTATCTCTCCATTTACCCTGTCCGCCATGAGCTCTTCGAGAGATATGGGCAGGCGCAAAGACCAATTGTCGGGGCTCACGGTGCCGGGCCTATTTATCCTGTAATTATAAGGATCTCCCCTCAACGCTCCGGAAAGAAACAACAGATCGGTTATAAGTTCTATATTGAGGATGGACCCGGAAGCGGCCGTTATGCCTAACGCGGCGCGCATCAATTTCACGGAGGCCTTTTCCTGCATTGCGCCGGCCATCCCGAGCTTCTTCCAGAGTTTCTCTTTCTCAAGATATGTGTTTTCATAAAGTTCTATAAAGTCCTTCAACTCCTCCGGCCGCTTGCCGAGAATGGATGTGTATCCATCCACCGAACTGATCTCCTCTCTCCAGCGAAGCCTCCCGAACCGCGATCTCTCCGAATCGAATAATTTATCCTTGATGGCGCTGTAATCTATGCCGCGCTCCGAACACTTTCTCGTGAAAAGCTCCTCATCGACAGTCCCGGCCTCATTCTCCCACCACGCGGGCCAGTTCGTAGTATCATGTGTCGAGAGCATGGCGACGGCCATCTTCCTGTATTCGCCGGGCTCCAGAAAGTCATGTTTGACCTGCCAGTCCTTCATCCACCTCTGGACGTCATTGCCCGGTATCTGCATCTCTTCAAGCGTTTTGCGGCATATTTTCGGTATGACGCCCAGGTCTTCCGCGCATAACAGCATCTTCGTGTTATCCTTCAATGCCAAGAGCAGTTTCCTGCCCTGTTCGCCCCATATATTTTCGTCGGACGGGTCGAAGAAACCATTCAGCCCCTTGTTCTCCATCGGCTCATTATAAGGTATGCTCCATATGCGGAATAATCCCACGACGTGGTCCACCCTCAACATATCGTAGAAATTCTCCGCAGCCTTCAACTTCTCTTTCAGATATATAAATTCATCCGCCTCTATATAGCCCCAATTGTATGTCGGCATGCCCCACCGCTGTCCCTTGGCACAATACATATCCGGCGGCGCGCCCGCGGCATATTCCAATTTGAAAAAATCCGGATGGGCCCAGGCGTCCGCGCTGTCGCGGGAAACGAGTATCGGGAGATCGCCTTTCAGCGATACCCCCTTGGAACGCGCGTACTTCCTGGCCGCTTTGAACTGACTGAATGCCTGCCACTGGACCCATTTATAGAAATCGAGCTCGTCCCTATGTTCCCTGGAGAACTCTTCCATCAGGTAGCCGTCGCGGTTTTTGTAGCCGTCGTTCCATTCATACCACGGCGAGCCGGCGTTATAGACCTTCAACGCTTTGAATAAAGCGTAATCGTCCAGCCAATATGAATTACCTTCCATGAATTTATTGAAATCGTCGTTTGAGGCCGGGTAGCCCTCCCTGGCATAGATCTCGCGCAGGATAAGCTCCTTCTCCTGTTTTATGCGGTAATCAACGCGGTCGGATATCTTGCCGGGGGATTTCGGTTTCGCGCCTTTGAGCAGGCGTATCGATATATACATGGGCTCGAGGGCGAATGAACTGATAGAGTCGTAAGGGCAGAAGGTCGGGCCGACTTCATTCATCGGCAGAAGCTGTATGATGGAATTACCCGTCGCGGCGCACCAGTCGACAAGCAGTTTTATGTCCGGGAACTCCCCTATACCAAGGCTCTCTTTCGAATAGACAGAGAATAAAGGGACCAGCACTCCGGAACTTCTCTTAAGGCTCTTTGGCATGATATTATTATATTATAAAAGCTCACTTGATACAATATCACAGAACAATATTCCTTTTCGCGTGAGGCATGCGCTGTTATCCCGTAGGTCTATAAGGCCGTCCGCGGATAATTTCATAGAGGGCGTCTTTTCCAGATCCATGAAGTTGAACCCCGTCTTCTTTTCAAACCATTCAAAATCTATCCCCTCGTTCGTTCTTATCTTGACCGAGGCCGTCTCTTTCGCGCTCCTTTCCGGAGAGAGCCTTTCGCTTGATATGACGGCGGATTCGTTCCTGCGCGATCTCTTGATGTACTCACCGACATCCGGGATATTCACACTCCGCACGCCATTCACATAAGATACCGCCGAGGGACCAAGTCCGATATATGAGCCGTTGCTCCAATAATTCAAATTATGGCGGCAGGTAAAACCATCCAGCGAAAAATTCGATATCTCATATTGAACAAAACCGGCGTTCGCGAGGGCGGAGATCGCATGATCGTACATCTCTCCCGCAACATCATCATCGGCGGGGATCAGCTCTTTATCATGGGTAAGGCTGTAGCATGAGATATGCTGGATGGGAAAGGATACGGCCTTCTCGATATCACCCTTCCATGACTCCATGCCTTCTCCGGCCACGCCGAAGATGAGGTCGATATTGATATTTTTGATGCCGCTTTTTAAGGCCAGCTTAATGGCATCCTCTGCCTTGCCGGAGCCGTGAATACGGCCGAGCCTCTTCAGTTTATCGTCGCAAAATGATTGAACTCCTATGCTTAATCTGGTAAGCCCTTCGCCGGATAATATAGACAGCTTTTCGGCGTCGAGGCTTTCAGGATTCACTTCCATGGTGAATTCATCGACATCCGCGGAATGGCTGCGTAACGCGCGGAATAGCTTCCTTAACAGGCCTGCCCTGAGAACGGACGGGGTCCCGCCGCCGATATATATAGTGCTGAAGGAGTGTTCGAGCGAATTTAACTCGCCGATGAGGGAATCGAGATAAGCGGAAACAGGAGCGCCCGTATAGCGGACGCTGTAAAAACCGCAATACGGGCACTTATTTCTGCAAAACGGTATATGTATGTATAGAGCTGTCTTAGAAACTGCCGACCTTCCTGACATTACCCGACTTGAAATTATTCGATCCCTCGGCCTTCTTGGGCGCGGCCTTCTTATCATCCTGTTTAACGGTGATCTTGCCGAGCTCGACCTCTTTGGACGCGCTCCCGATCTTATCGATATTGCTCTGTAAAGCCGCCATGTTCTGTTTGATCTCTGTCATGGCGGTGGAATAGTCTTTCTGCACACCCTGAAGATCCGCCTTCATCTCCTCGATCTTCGCCAGGAGGGTCTTCCTCTCCTCCTCGCTAAGGGTGACTGTATTCTGGATGGCCTTTATGCTGTCGTTGTATGTCTTGGCCTGAGAAACGACATCATCGATCGATGATTTGAAATTGTCTATCTTCGCCTCAAGGGTGTCTATCTTATTTTTGCCCGACTGACTCTGCTGTTCCAGATAATCTACCTTATCTTTATATTCTTTATAGAAAGAGAAACTCGCGACTATACTTGCCGCTACCAAAACGAAGAGCACAGCTATGAGCGCAATGATAATTACTTCCTTCTTCATCTGTCATCCCCCTTTTTATATTTCCTAACAGTATATCATCATCACCACAGAGAGTCAATCACAAAAAAGAT
>JAQUQN010000064.1 GCA_028716065.1 Candidatus Omnitrophota bacterium | reverse complement strand
CATATCGAACGGCGCCTCAAGACGCTCCGTTTCCTTAAGGAGATAGAGAAGGCGTAAAATATTTTGTGTGCTACGCCAAGAGGCGGTTTACCGGCAATGTTCCCCTCTCGGCCGAGTGCACTAGAGGAGGTAAAATTTTTCGGCTTTACCCAAGCAGGCGTTTACTTTTGTGGCCGCCTCCGCTTGCCGCTCGTTCGGATTAGGCATCCTCACTCGCTGTGGATAAAAATGCGATGGTAAAGCCTGGACCGCCATAATGTATCGCATTTTTATACAGTCGCTCCGGCTTACCACAAAAGTTCCGCCTTTAGCAAGGAGCCAAAAAATTTTACTTATGGAATGGGTGGAAATTTCGCTTCGCGGAACCTCTCTAAGTGTAAAGTCGGGTGTATGCGAGGTTTTAGGGTGACACGACCGAGACTGAAATAATGGAGTGGCAGCTTGCCCGCCGAAGCCTATCTTCTCTGAAATACATTCATAGGCGAAGGCGGGGACCCTAAAATTTTCAACAGTGATTTTACACGATTTTGTTGATTTTTAGGCTTGATTTTAGATTAGCCCTATGTTAGGATATAGAAAATTAAAAAGTTGGCTTTATCCGCCTTCGCAGAATACCACGGGCGTAAGCCCGTGGGGTTCCATATATCAATTAATAGGAAATTAGATGCAGCAGAAATCTGATGTAATGGACAAGATAGTATCGCTTTGTAAGAGGCGTGGATTCATATTTCAGTCAAGCGAGATATACGGCGGCCTCGGGAGCGTCTGGGATTACGGGCCGCTCGGCGTAGAGATAAAGAAGAATGTCAAGGAGGGTTGGTGGCGCTCGAATGTCTATGAGCGCGATGACATCGAGGGGCTGGACGCCGCCATACTGATGCATCCGCAGGTCTGGATGGCTTCGGGCCATGTATCCAGTTTCGAGGATACGCTCGTAGACTGCAAGAATTGCAAAAAGCGTTTCAAGGCCGAACAGGTTTTCGGCAAGATGTGCCCCGAATGCGGGGGCGAGTTGACCGAGGCGCGGCAGTTCAACCTGATGTTGAAGACCCACCTGGGCCCAATAGAAGAGGCAGGAAGCCTCTCATACCTCAGGCCCGAGACGGCGCAAGGCATATTCGTGAATTTTCAGAATGTCGTGAACTCCATGCGCCGCAAAGTACCTTTCGGCATAGCCCAGATAGGAAAGGCCTTCAGGAACGAGATCACCACGGGAAATCTCACATTCCGTTCACGCGAGTTCGAGCAGATGGAGATAGAATTTTTCGTAAAACCCGGGACGGATGAGGAGTGGTATCGTAAATGGGTTGACGAAAGGTTCGGCTGGTACGTCCGGTTCGGCATGAGAGAAGAAAATTTAAGGAAGAGGCAGCATGAGCAGAATGAACTGGCCCACTATGCCAAGGCCTGCACGGACATAGAATATAAATTCCCGTTCGGATGGTCGGAATTGGAAGGGATAGCCAACAGGACCGATTTCGACCTCATGCAGCACATGAACCTGAGTACTAAAGACCTGCAATATTTTGATGATGAATCGAAGGAAAAATACGTCCCTTATGTCATCGAGCCATCCGGCGGTATCGATAGGTCCGTGCTGGCGTTCCTTACGGATTCTTATAGGGAGGAGGAAGTAAAGGGCGATAAACGAGTTGTCCTGGGCCTTCACAAGCGCCTCGCTCCTGTAAAGATCGCGGTGTTGCCTCTTTTAAGGAACAGGCCCGAGATAGTCAGCTTGGCCAAAAGCATCACGGGCGATCTGAAGTCATCGTACAAGGCCATGTATGATGACACGGCTTCCATCGGCAGGTTATACAGGCGCCAGGATGAGATAGGCACGCCGTATTGCATTACTGTGGATGTCGATAGCCTAACCGATAAAAAGGTAACGGTCCGCGATCGTGATAGCATGAAGCAGGACAGGATCGCGGTAGATCAGATCAAAGAGTATATGGTGGATAAGTTTAAATAAAGGAGAAGATCCTTCTCCCGCCGCTACCGGCAATAGCCTTGAGGCGGGATCAGGATCAAATTTGTTTCACAAATTTGAAAGGAGTGTCAGTAGAGATGGGTAGTAAAAAACAAAAATACGTATATTTCTTCGGGGGCGGTAAAGCAGAGGGTAACGAATCGATGAAGAACCTCCTGGGTGGAAAGGGAGCAAACCTGGCCGAGATGGCCGGCCATCCCAGCCTGAAGCTTCCAGTGCCTCCGGGGTTTACCATAACGACGGAAGTGTGCATCTGTTATTATAAGAATAAGAAAAATTATCCGAAAGGATTGAAAGAAGAAGTCGATAAGGCGATGGGCCGCGTCGAAAAGTTGATGAATAAGAAGTTCGGCGATCCGTCCAACCCGCTCCTTGTCTCTGTTCGTTCCGGAGCGCGCAAGTCGATGCCCGGCATGATGGAGACGGTCCTGAATGTCGGTTTGACCGAGAAGACCATACCGGGACTCGTGAAGCTTACAGGCAATGAAAGGTTCGTCTATGATGCTTACAGGCGGCTCATAATGATGTATTCCGATGTCGTCATGGAGAAGGCCGCGGGCATAGAGCCTCAGGAAGGCAAGGGCATCCGTCGTCAGCTGGAAGGCATAATGGACGGTATCAAAAAAGAGAAAGGGTATAAGACCGACACGGAACTTACGGTAGGTGACTTAAAAAAGATATGCGCTTCTTTTAAGGTTAGGATCAAAGAGGTTCTGAAAAAATCCTTTCCGGATGATCCGCAGGAACAACTCTGGGGAGGGATAGGCGCGGTATTCGCTTCATGGAACGGGAAGAGGGCCATCTCATACAGGCGTATCGAAGGTATCCCGGATGAATGGGGGACTGCCGTAAATGTGCAGACGATGGTTTTCGGCAACATGGGAAATGATTCCGCCACGGGAGTGGCCTTCACGCGCGATCCGGGAAACGGAGAAGATAAATTTTATGGAGAATATCTCATAAACGCGCAAGGCGAGGACGTCGTTGCCGGAATAAGGACTCCGGGACCCATAAATAAGGAAAGCAGGGGCGAACATAACAAGGACCTAAAGACGCTCGAAGAGGTAATGCCGAAAGTTTATAAGGAACTTTTTGGTTACCAGAAGAGGCTCGAGAAACATTATCATGATATGCAGGATATAGAGTTCACCATAGAAAAGGGCCGGCTCTTCATGCTGCAATGCCGCATAGGCAAGAGAAATGGCCCGGCCGCCATCAGGATAGCCGTCGACATGGTGAAGGAGAAACTGATCGCTAAAGAGCAGGCCGTGACTAGAGTGACTCCGGCGCAGTTGGACGAACTTTTACATCCGATGGTGGACCCGAAGGCGGAGAAGACCTCTAAAATAATAGCAAAAGGCCTGCCGGCAGGCCCCGGCGGAGGAGTCGGGATGGCCGTATTTACGGCAGATGACGCGGAACGCTGGGCAAAGGACGGCAAGAAGGTCATACTGGTCCGAGAAGAGACGTCTCCGGAGGATGTCCACGGCATGCATTCCAGCCAGGCGGTTTTGACGTCAAAGGGCGGCATGACATCGCACGCCGCTCTGGTCGCCCGCGGATGGGGCAAGTGCTGCATAGTTGGATGCAGCGCCATACATATAGAAGAAGGCACTAAGAGATTCAAGGTGGATGATACGATCGTTAAAGAAGGCGACTGGATAACATTGAACGGGACGAAAGGTAATATTTACGTCGGAAAATTGCCTCTGGTCGAGCCCGATATAGAACATGACGTATATTTCAGGAACTTCATGAAGATATGCGACGAAGTCCGGAAATTGAGAATAAGGACCAATGCCGACAGGCCCGATGACGCTTCTATCGCGAGAAGATTCGGAGCCGAAGGGATAGGGCTCTGCAGGACCGAGCATATGTTCTTCGACCCGGCAAGGATCAAGTCCATGAGGAAGATGATAGTCGCGGATACCAAAGAAGACCGGGAGAAGGCGCTCGCGGAACTTCTTCCGTACCAGAAAGAGGACTTTGCGGGTATCCTGAAGGCGATGGAAGGCCTGCCAGTGATCATCAGGCTCCTCGATCCGCCGTTGCATGAATTTTTGCCGCAGGAAGAAGGCAAGAAAAAGGATCTGGCCAAGGACCTGGGTATATCCCTGGAAAAACTGGAAAGCAGGATACAGAAATTGCACGAACTAAATCCGATGCTCGGCTTGAGAGGGTGCAGGCTTGGCATAACCTTTCCGGAGATAACCAGGATGCAGGTCCAGGCGGTATTCGAGGCCGCCGCGGAGCTGACGCTCAAGAAGATAAAAGTATTTCCCGAGGTCATGGTGCCTCTCGTAGGGACGCAGGCCGAGATAAAAAATCAGTATGATATCATAAAGGCGAAGGCGGAAGAGGTGCAGAAGCGGTATAAGGTCAAACTTCATTACATGATAGGTACCATGATAGAGATACCCAGAGCGGCATTGACCGCCGACAAGATCGCCGAAGTTGCTGAATTTTTCTCATTCGGGACGAATGACTTGACACAGATGACATTCGGCTACAGTAGAGACGATATAGGCGGTTTTTTGCCGAACTATCTGGAACAGAAGATCCTGCCCAAGGATCCGTTCCAGACAATAGATCGCGAGGGCGTCGGTCAGCTGATAGCTCTTGGTATAGAGCGCGGCCGTTCAACAAGGCCCGGCCTGGAGGTAGGGATATGTGGAGAGCACGGAGGCGATCCCGACAGCGTGAAGTTCTGCCACAAGGTGGGGATGGACTACGTCAGTTGTTCGCCCTATCGTGTTCCTATAGCTCGTCTGGCCGCGGCTCAGGCGGTCGTTGAAAGTAAGAAAAAATAAGGCTTCGTACAGCGTAGTGCGTACAGCGTTCCGCGTTTACGCTGTACGCTGTACGCCGTACGCCGTACAAAAAGATGGATGCAATTCGACTATATCTGAAAGATATCAAGAAGATATCCCTTCTCACTGCGGAGGAGGAGATAAGCCTGGCCAAACGTATCAAGAAAGGCGATAAGGCCGCGCGGCAGAAGATGATCCAGGCGAATCTGCGCCTCGTCATAAATATAGCCAAAAAATATTCGTACCTCGGCGTTTCCATGCTCGACCTGATCGAGGAAGGCAATCTCGGCCTGATGAAAGCGGTCGAGAAATTTAACCCGAGAAAGGGCTACAGGTTCTCGACATACGCCGCCTGGTGGATACGCCAGTACATATCAAGGGCCATCGCCAACCAGGGTAAGACCGTCCGCATACCGGTCTACGTCATAGAGTTGTTGATGCGGTTCAAGAAGATAACGGAGCAGCTTACGTTCAGCCTGAACAGGAAGCCGCATCTAAATGAAGTGTCCAGGCGCATGAGGCTTCCCATGAAGAGGGTGAGGCAGCTCAGCAAGATGGCGACAGGCATCTCGAGCCTTAACGCGCCGATAGGCGAGGACGAAACGACGGAGTTCATCAATCTGATAGAGGATGAGAGCATCGTGTCGGCCGTGGACGGCCTTTCGAACTTTTTGGTCCAGGAGAGGATAAAGGCCCTTCTGGAAAAGATGTCAAAGAGAGAGAAGAAGATTCTGAGCCTCCGTTTTGGGTTGAAAGACGGCGTGACGCATACCCTCAGGGATACAGCGAAACATTTCAATATTACAAGAGAGCGTGTCAGGCAGATCGAGTCTGCGGCCATGAAGAAGATGAGGGAGTTGATGGTGTTGCAGGAAAAAGAGATGGCAGAAACGAAAGGATAGATTTCCATGAGCGAGTTGAAGAAATATATAAGAGACATTCCAGGATTTCCTAAAGAGGGCATCATATTCAAGGATATAACGCCTTTATTGAGAAACGCTAAAAGTTTCCATGAAGCGGTGGATGCTATAACTAAAAAATTCAAATCGAAAAAGGTGGACGCGGTACTGAGTGTAGAGGCGAGGGGATTTATTTTGGGCTCGGCCGTGGCGTACAAACTTGGGGCAGGGTTAGTACCAATAAGAAAAAAGGGCAAGTTGCCGCACAAGACACATTCGATAACTTACGACCTCGAGTACGGTACCGATACATTAGAGGTGCACCAGGACGCATTCAAGAAAGGCGAGAGAATATTGATAGTGGATGACCTTCTGGCTACGGGGGGCACGACCCGCGCGGTCATAGACATGGTCGAAAAGATGGGCGGCAAGATCGTCGGGGTCGCATTTCTTATCGAGCTTACGGCACTTAAAGGCCGCGAGAAGCTCAAGGGCTATCCGATCCTTTCTCTGATAAAAGATAAGTATTGCTGAGGGGTAAAATTTTTCGGCTTCACTCAAGCAGGCATTTACTTTTGTGGCCGCCTCCGCTTGCCGCTCGCTCGGATTAGGCATCCTCGCTCGCTGTGGATAAAAATGCGATGATAAAGCCTAAACCGCCTTAATGTATCGCATTTTTATACAGTCGCTCCGGCGTACCACAAAAGTTCCGCCTTCGATGAGGGCCGAAAAATTTTACGGGATATTTGAATAATACGGCTCGAAAGGGACCGTTTCTGATAGAATAATTGGAAACAGGAAATTTTAGGGTGACACGACCGTAGCCTTTTGCCCGGACAAGCAGCCTATGGGATGGGGGTGTCCGCCGCTATAGGATTGCATAATTGTAAGCC
>JAQUQN010000063.1 GCA_028716065.1 Candidatus Omnitrophota bacterium | reverse complement strand
CATGAAGCGAGCTTTATCCATCGTCTTGATACTTACGTTATTATTCGGCGTTACGGCGCCCGCCTTTTGTGATACGCCCCTGAAGAAGCTGGGGCGCGGCGTGTGCAATATCATAACCAGTCCGCTGGAGCTTTTCGAGCAATCGAAAAGGGTGAATAATACGGACGGGCCTTTTGCCGGAATGACATACGGTGTTCTAAAGGGCCTGGTGATGATAGTGATAAGGGCCGGAGTAGGGGTCTATGAGATGTTCACATTCCCGATACCAGCGCCGCCTGATTATAAGCCCATCCTGACAGATCCCGAATACATGCTTGAGGACGTCGAGGCATAAATAGCATATCGAATACTTATACGCAACCCCGGAGATTTACCTTTCCGGGGTTGTGTACTATCCGCATCCTTTTTCGTTTGCCTGCCATTTAATTATATGCTAATATATTATGTTAACTAGGTTGCTCTATTCATATCCCTCGGAAGCTCTTTTTCATCGCTTCCTCGGGATGAAATTTATGTATAAATTTCACGGGAAGTAGCGCAGTGGCTAGCGCGCTTGGTTCGGGACCAAGAGGCCGTGGGTTCCCCCGCCTAAGCCAGACGCTATACACAATATGGCGGGGTCCCGCGCATGCATAGTATCTTGTCGGGTTTAGGCGGGAAAATCCCACCAACAAGTTCTTTTTGATAAATAGGTTATTAGTTGTCTAATCGGGAAGTAGCGCAGTGGCTAGCGCGCTTGGTTCGGGACCAAGAGGCCGTGGGTTCAAATCCCACCTTCCCGACCATCCGCCTTCCTGTGTTGGGTTATTCAGGGAAGATAGCGTACGGCGGATGAGCCCGCCGAAGGCTAACTACACTGAATAACCCGATACACGAAGGCGGGCCATAAACTGTCTATTTTATTCGAGAAATGCAGTATATCAACACTCTTGCCGCGCTCCAGGAAGCATTGAATTATCATTTCAGAGATGAGGCCCTTCTGGCAGAAGCCCTAACTCATCCATCCTACGCCTACGAATCCAGGGAAGCATCGGTAAAGGATTATAACAGGCTGGAGTTTCTCGGAGACAGTATTTTGGGCATGGTCATCGCGGAATATCTGTACGGTAAAGATAACGCTTTATCCGAAGGGGAGCTGACGAGGCTGCGCTCCCTGATCGTTAATAGAGAGAACCTCTGCAAGAAGGCAGAGGCAATGGGTTTGTCCTCTTATATGCTGCTTGGCAAGGGTGAGGAGAAGATAGGTGGCAGGCGCAATTCCACGAACCTCTCCGCCTGCCTTGAGGCCGTAGTGGCGGCTGTATATCTCGATGGCGGGCTTGAAGAAGCCAGGAAACTTATCCTGCGCGCCGTCGTATAACGTTTTTGACATGGATAAGCGTCTTCACGCATATTACTCGGGTTCCGTACAGGGAGTCGGTTTCCGGTTTACCGCTGAAAGGGTGGCCGGTTCGCTGGGCTTAAGAGGCTGGGTCAAGAACTTGAGAGATGGACGCGTGGAAGTCCTGGCAGAGGGTGAAGAGTCCGATCTGAACGGATTTTTGCGTAAGATCGAGACCGTATTCAAGGATTATATCCGGGATATTGACCTTACCTGGGAAGAAGCGACAGGCGAATTTAGTAATTTTGATATAGCATTCTTTTAATGCCGAAAGCTGATGGCTGATAGCTGAAAGCTGAGAAATGCGCTACGGACTCATATCGGACATACATGGCAATCTGGAGGCGTTCCAGGCTTCATTGGAAGCTCTTTCGAAGTTGAATATAGACAAGTACCTGTGCATTGGCGACATTGTGGGCTACGGAGCCGACCCAAAAGCGTGCATAGCGCTGGTGAAATCCCTGGAGCCGGTGGCCCTGGTCAGCGGTAATCATGAATGGGGAGTGTTGGGGCTTTTGGACCTGGAATATTTTAACGAATACGCCAAAGAGGCCATCCTCTGGACAAAGGTCGCGCTGGACAAAGGCGATAGCGATTATCTATTGTCTTTCAGGCTTATCTATAAAGACGACGGCATGACGCTGGTGCATGGTACGCTTGACCATCCGGAGGATTTTAATTACACTCTCGATATTAATGACGCTTACATCAGCATGAAGCTGATGAAGACGTCCTTATGCTTCGTGGGCCATTCCCACGTGCCGGGTATATTCTATTCGGAGGGAGACGGCATAAAGGCGAACGCGGCGCCTGAAGTGAAGATAGAAGAGGATAGGAAATACGTCGTGAACATCGGAAGCATAGGACAACCCCGCGACGGCGATCCGAGGGCCTCATATGCCGTTTTTGATGATGAGAAAAAAACAGTTGAGATAAGACGCGTGGCGTACGATATTAAGAAGGCGCAGGAGAAGATCCTGAAAGCCGGCCTTCCGGGACGGCTTGCTTCGCGCCTCTCTTTGGGAGAGTAGCAATGGCGACAAGAGACATTCGGAAGCAGATAGGGGATCTCCGGGATAAGATACGCCGCCACGACCATCTCTATTACGTTTTGAATAAACCCGCTATCAGCGATCATGAGTATGATGGTCTGTATAAAGAATTGAAAGATCTCGAAAGCGAGCACCCCGAATTGATCACGCCGGATTCCCCCACGCAGAGGGTGGGTGGAGAGCCGGTGAAGGGTTTTTCGGTCGTCAGGCATATTGCCCCGATGCTCAGCATGGACAACACGTACTCTTCGGAAGAGATACGGGAATTTGACAAGAGGGTGAAGAAGAACCTGAAGGCGGACTCCGTGGGATATGTCGTGGAATTGAAATTTGACGGAGTGAGTATATCGCTCCTGTATGAGAATGGCATTTGGGTGAGGGGCGCGACCAGAGGCGACGGCGTTGAAGGGGATGACGTATCGAATAATCTCAAAACGATACGTTCCATACCGCTCAAATTCGCCGGTGAGACAAAAAAGGTTCCGCGGTCTCTCGAGGTGCGCGGTGAAGTCTACATGAATACGAGATCGTTCGAGAAGATAAACAGGGAAAAGGAAAGGAACGGCGAAGAACCGTTCGCCAACCCCAGGAACGCCGCCGCAGGTTCGCTGAAACTGCTTGACCCGAAGATGGTGGCTGGCCGCCATCTCGAGATATATATCTACGGGATAGGGCACTGCGAGGGGATGGAATTCAAGGAACACGTCGAAGTTCTCGAATATCTTAAAAGCGCGGGGTTCAGGGTCAATCCTCATTTCAAATTGTGTAGAGGCATAGAAGAGGTCATAGAATACTGTGATTCATGGGAATCGAGGCGCGACAAGCTCGATTTTGAAATAGACGGCATGGTCGTAAAGGTCAATGACCTTGCCGCGCGCGAACGCCTCGGCGCTACCTCCAAGAGCCCACGATGGGCCATAGCGTATAAATTCCCCGCCGAAAGGGCGATGACGGAAGTGGAAGATATAATCGTTCAGGTGGGACGAACGGGCGCGATAACTCCGGTGGCTCTCTTGAAGCCGGTCCATCTCTCGGGCAGCACTGTCTCCAGGGCGACATTGCATAATTTCGACGAGATAGCGAGGCTCGACGTCAAGATAGGGGATAAAGTCTATGTAGAGAAGTCGGGCGAGATAATTCCCAAGGTCCTTAGTGTTGCCAAGGATAAGAGGACGGGCAAGGAACGGTATTTCAGGATCCCGGCGAAATGTCCGGCTTGCGGTTCCAAATTAATACAGATACCCGAAGAGGTAGCCATACGCTGCGAGAATGTAGGATGCCCTGCCCAGATAAAGGAGACGGTCCTCCATTTCGCTTCCCGCGACGCCATGGATATCGAAGGGATGGGCACGGCCATAGTGGACCAGCTCGTGGATAAGGGCCTCATAAAGGATTACGCGGATATATATTATCTCGAGGTGGAGTCCGTCAGGAACCTGGAAAGGATGGCCGAGAAGAGCGCCGCCAACCTCATCGCCGGTATAACGAAGAGCAGGGAGAACGAACTTCACCGCCTCATATACGCGCTCGGCATAAGGCATGTCGGAGAACATTCGGCGTGGCTCCTCGCTGATAACTTCAATTCGGTCCAAAGGCTAGCGGATGCCGGCCTGGAAGAGTTGGTTTCCATTCACGAGATAGGGCAGGTCATGGCCGAATCGATATATAATTTTTTCAGGAGTAAGGAGAACCTGAAGATACTGAAAAAGTTGAAAGACGCCGGTGTCAGGATGGCCCAGGCTAAAACGAAAGAGACGCATGGCAAGCTTTCCGGCAAGTCCGTGGTCATTACCGGTACGCTCAAATCATTCTCGCGGTCACAGGCCGAAGATCTCGTAAGGAAGGCCGGAGGCAATCCTTCGTCAAGCGTCAGCAAAAATACGGCATTTCTGGTCTGCGGTGAGGAGGCCGGCTCAAAATTGGATAAGGCAAAGGCATTAGGGGTAAAGGTGATAGGAGAGGAAGAGTTCAAAAAAATGGTGAGGTGATCGATGGTTAAGAGAAGGATAATTGCCGCGCTGCTTGCCTTCGTGATATTGGCGAATCTCGCGGGATGCGAAGGAGTAGCAAAAAAATTCAGAAGGAAGAAGAAGGAGAAGCCCAAGGTTCCCCGGATCGTTCAGACCAAGAAGTACGAGAAGAAGCCATCCATCGAGCTATATGAGAAGCACTATGTCTACTGGATGACATGGCAGTCCGAACTGATAAGTGTACTGGGCAAGAACAACAAAAAGGACTCAAGATGCATAAACGAGATAGTGGGCAACCTGAAAGACATGCAGAACATACTCGTGAAGGAAAAGGCGGACGGGCTCGAGCGCCACATCAAGAGGCTGGAGAGTGTCAGGGACACGATAGTGCGCGCGGCGATGGGCCCCGCGAGCAAGGATAATATCAGGATCACCCTTGAGAGAGAGGACCGGCTGATAAAGACGGACTTCAGCCCGAAGAAGATGAGAAATTACCTGAAGAAAAGTTTTGATGAAGATGAATCCGAAAGCAAAGCAGAAGGAACATAATTTTATCCTGGAGCGTTTTGTCGTAGGGCCGCTCGAGTCCAACTGCTATCTCGTTGCGGACCCCGGTACGAAAGAAGCTGTTCTCATAGACCCGGGGGCAGATTCCGGCAAGATGAAAAAATTTATAGCTAAGGCCGGCCTGGACCTCAAATTCATAATAAACACGCACGGTCACGGCGACCACATAGCCGCCAACGGTTCTTTCGGAGTGCCGATATATATACATTCTCTTGACGCCGATTTCCTGAGTGATCCAAAAAAGAACCTCTCCGCCATGTTCCTCTTTCCGCTTAGGTCGCCCAAGGCCGCAAGGCTTCTGGAAGAAGGCGACAAGATAACGCTGGGCGGGTTGGAAGTCGAGGTAATACACACGCCCGGCCATACCCCCGGTTCGATATCGCTAAAGATGGACAGCGTGATATTCACGGGCGATACGCTTTTCGCGGGAGGCATGGGCCGCACGGATTTCGATTACGGCGATGAAGAACAGATAATAAGGTCGATAAGGGAAAAACTTTTCTCCTTCAGCGATGATACCGAGATCTATCCCGGGCACGGTGAGCCGTCTACGATCGGGGAAGAGAGAAGGTCTAATCCGTTTTTATGAAAACATTACTGGATGAATTCCTGAATTATCTATCAGTCGAACGGGGATTGAGCAAAAATACGATATCTTCATACAAGACGGATCTCAGCCACTTCATAATATATCTCGAGACGAAAAAGATAACCGACCCCGACAGCGTGAAGAGGCAGGATATCGCGGATTACATGATGGGCCTGAAGGATAAGGGGATATCGAGCAATTCCATCTCGCGCGCTCTCGTTGCCATAAAGATGTTTTATAAGTTCCTTGTCCAGGAACGCCTGGCAAAGGAGGATATTGCCGGGGTCCTGGAGGCGCCGAAACTGATACGTCCTCTTCCGAACGTGCTTAACGCAGCGGAGGTGGATAAACTGTTGGGCACGCCCGACCTCAGGGATTGGCTAGGCATCAGGGACAAGGCGGCGCTGGAACTGATGTACGCGACAGGCATGAGGGTATCCGAGCTGGTCGACCTTACGAAGGAGAATCTCAATCTGGATGTCGGATTTATAAAATGCAGGGGCAAGGGCGACAAGGAGCGTATCATACCGGTAGGAAAGAAGGCGAAGGAATCGCTCGTAAGGTACATGGAGAGGGTCCGGCCGAAACTTTTGAAGAACAAGCAGGATCCGCATCTATTTATTTCGCGGCTGGGCAAGAGGATATCGAGGCAGTCCTTCTGGAAGATGATAAAGCGCTCGGCAAAATTGGCGCACATAAAAAAGGATATCACGCCTCATACGCTTCGCCACTCGTTCGCGACACACCTTCTGGAACGCGGGGCGGACCTGAGGGTCGTGCAGGAGATGCTGGGCCATTCGGACATCTCGACGACGCAAATATATACGCACATAAACAAGGAGCGGCTGAAACTGATCCACAAGCAGTTCCATCCGCGCCCGTAAGCTATGGATCTGATAACGACACACATGAACGCGGATTTTGACGCGCTGGGATCGCTAGTCGCGGCGAGGAAGCTCTATCCCGAGGCGCGGCTCCTCTTGCCCGGCTCCCCGGAACGGTCGGTGAGGGAATTTCTCTCTCTGGCGAAAGACATCATAGCGGTGGAGGCGGAGAAGGGCTGCAGCCTCGAGGGGATAGACCGGCTCATCCTCGTGGATACGCGCCATAAGTCGAGGATAGGCATCGCCTCGCAGCT
>JAQUQN010000062.1 GCA_028716065.1 Candidatus Omnitrophota bacterium | reverse complement strand
GTCCTCTCTGTTACCTGTTTTATCTCTTCGATAAACCCTTTAAGTTTTTTCCTGCTGTCCTGTATCTCGCCGGCCCTCGCCACGTAAGGGATGATGACGGCGAACTCCTCGCCGCCGTACCTTCCCAATATATCCGTGGCTCTCGTATTGGTGCGTATTATCTTAGATACCTCCTCGAGGACCTTGTCGCCCGCCTGGTGGCCGAACTTGTCGTTGAACTCCTTGAACCGGTCCACGTCGAGCATGAGGAGCGCCACCGGCATGTTGTAGATCCTGAACTTCTCGACCTCTATCTCGAGCGCCTTCATGAAATGCTCGTGCGTGTGCAGGCCCGTGAGCCCGTCATTGGAGGCCTTTATCTCGGCGATGTCCTTGGCGAGCCGCATCTTGGCCGAATAGGCATGGTAGAGGAGCACCACCGCTATCATGATTATGAGAAGGGTGTATAAAAACCTTACGGAATAGGTGATGAGCCGGTATTTGGCCAGCCCCTCCCTGAACGCGGGGTCCACCGCCTCCTTTATGACTATCATCAGGTAGCCTTCCAACTTTCCGTTATCTATCGAAACCGGATAGATCGTGTCGGTCTTGAGCGCCTCCTTCGACACCGGCGTGATGCCCATCTTGCTCGCCTGTCTTATGGAGCCGTCCACGTCTCTGTATATGAATATCAGGTCGAAGAGTGAGGTTGAACCGTACTTCTTTATGTAGTCGACGACCCCGTCGAGGCTGGAAGAGGCGTTCTCTCTTGCGAAATATTTACTGAGAGAGGATGAGAGGGACGTGTTGAACTTCTTCAGGTCTTCGAGAGGGTTCAATATGAAGTATCTGCGCAGTATGTTATCCTGCTGGACCAGAAGGATGCTGAAACCAGCGATGCATATGACAACGAAGAGTACTACCAGTATGAAAAATGCCGCTTTCGTCATGCTAATGGGCCTTTCGGAAATATCATACCATATATATTATCATATTTCAGCCGGTGAGTTCTATTTTTTATATAGAATAAACTTTAAGAAAATACCCTTTCAGGTATTCCGTCTCGGGGATCTGCCTTGCTATAGGATGGTCCTGTGCCTGATGGCACCTCTTCAGGATGTCGAACCGCTTTTTGGCATCGGAGGCCGCGCGCTTCAATATACCGGAGAAGATATCGTTCGATATATTGTGCGAACAGGAGAACGTGGCAAGCACCCCTCCTTCCGCCAGCGTCTTCATCGCTATCAGGTTGAGGTCCTTATAGCCTCTCGAGGCGGACGATACGGATCCTCTGGCCTTCGCGAAGGACGGCGGGTCGACTATTATGATATCGAACTTCTCACCTTTTTTATAAAACGCCCTCAATGTCTCGAAGGCGTCGCCTTTTCTGAAATCAGTCCTATCCCCGGCGCCGTTCAACTCGGCGTTCTGCCGGGCAAGTCCGAGCCAGGGCTCTTTTATATCGACTCCGGTGACATGCGAGGCGCCCGAGGCCGCTGCCCATATCGAGAAGCCGCCGGTGTAGCAGAATAGGTCCAGGACCCTCTTACCTTTCGAGAGGCCGTCCATCGCCATCCTCGACCTTCTCTGATCGAGATAGAAGCCCGTCTTGTGGCCGGCCACAACATCCACCAGAAAACGCACTTTCCCCTCCCTTATCTCTATTATAGAAGGCCCTTCGGCCCCTATCCAGCCGGTCATCTCTTTCAGGCCTTCCATTTTTCTATAGATAGACTCGCTTCTCTCGAGGATATATTTTGGCTGGATTATTTTCTTCATGGCCGGCACGATGACGCCCTTCAACTTATCCATGCCCAGTGTCAGGGCCTGAAATACGAGCGTATCGTCGTAGAGGTCGGCTATCAAACCCGGCAGGCCGTCCGCTTCGCTGTATATGACCCTGTAGGCGTTCGTCGCGGCGCGAAGCGTTTCTCTTTTCTTAAAGGCCTCTTCTATTCTTTTATGCAAAAAGGCATCGTTAACCGCTTCGTCCTGGAAAGTCAGGAACCTCACGACTATCTCCGACTTCGAATTATAATAACCCTTGCCGGCCAATTTACCCTCGGAATCCACTACGGATACTATCTCGCCGGGCCGTATGAAACGGATATCCTTCGGGAGCTGGCCCTTGTATATCCAGGGGTGGCCGGGCCTCAAGGTCCCTTTTCTGCCTTTTCTTAATTGAATTATTTTATCCTGCATTTGCATCAAGTCCTATATCGGCCACGACGAGGCGGCCTATGTATGGTTTCGCAGCGTCTAGCTTAAAACCGGCTTTGGGATAACCCATGGTGACCGTCACGGAGGCGTTCACCGCCACGGGAAGGGGTTTTCCGGTATCGGCGTCGAGCCCGCTCGGAATATCCACGGCAATTACGGGAACACCCAGCGAATTGACGGCCTCTATCACGCTGATGTAAAGGTCTTCCAGATCTCCCCTTATTCCTATGCCGAAGATCGCATCGATCACGATGGCCGGCTTACCCTTGGCGTCCAGCATCTCTATCAGGTCCGCGGCCTGCGATATCACCAGCGGTTTACATTTAAGTTCCGCGAGGGCCTCGAAATTGGACCGCGTCTCGGGGCTGAATGGCTTTTCCTTGCCGACGAGAAAGGCCTTCACGTCATATCCATTCTCTATCAGGTATCTCGCCGCAACAAATCCGTCTCCGCCATTATTGCCGTATCCGCAAAATACTGCCACTACACTTTTAGCAGCTATCTTCATCGCCTCTTCGGCCACCGCCTTGCCTGCGTTTTCCATCAGGACTTGAGCCGGTGTGCCGCCTTCTATGGCTCGAGCGTCTATCTCTTTCATCTCTTTGGCCGTTACATATCTCATCGTCTCATCCTGACCGTTTTCGCTTTTTTAACCAGGTTAGCACTTTCCTGTCCGCGGGAGCAAGTTCGATCCCGTCCATCTCTTCCGTGGAGGCCCAGTTCACGTCATCGCATTCTATCGGACGAGGGACACCGTCTTTTATCTTACAATCGAATAGGTATATCACGATCTTTAATGTGGGTATCTCGTCCTCGAAGATGCCGGCAATATCCATGACCTCTATATCCACGCCCAATTCTTCTCTTATCTCTCTTCTCAAGGCGTCGGCCTTGGTCTCACCGGGCTCGACGACACCGCCGGGGAACTCCCACATCCCGCCGAAACTGTCATCCTTGCATCGCCTGGCAACGAGAAATTTCTCATCCTTCTCTATCAGCGCCGCCACCACATCCTTCGTTATTTTCGACATGGGGATTATTATACTAAAAAATGCCGCCCAAGGCGACATCTATGTGGGGAGAAACTTGAATATGCAGGGATTATGCTGCGGACTTTATATTTTTACTTATGAGATCGTTCGTATCCTTAAATTCATTGTAATTTTTTACCCTGGAAACCGGCAGGACAAATGTTATCGCTTTTACAAATTCATTGATATCGGTCATACTCAATGCTGCCGAAGGCAATTTTGTACCCGTAAGGAACTCAAAAACCCTCTGGAGGCTTTCTATGTTACCCGAATGTAGCGCCCTTAAAGCAAGCATGATACCTTCTACCTGCCCGATCAGATAACCGACCCCGCCTTCTTCGCAAGGCTCGAAGGCAAGGGCCCCCACTCCTTTTAAATCGCTTTCCAGCACCCTTTGGACAAGTCCTCTATCCGGACAGGCGACGTCAAATTCAACGGCACAGTCTTTGTATAACTCTCTTTGTCTTGCCATCACCGCTTTTAGTTCGTCTATAAAATTGCCTGGAGCGTTCGCCGGGATACAGACTATCTTTTCGCTATATTCCTCGCCTCTCATCTCCTGTTCCAGGATCCGTAACATATCTCTCTGCCCTTCTGGAAGTATGGAATCCGCTATGATGTGGCACAGGATTGTTTTACCGGGAATAACCGGTGTATAATTATCACGATTCTCATCGTGAATTCTTTTGGCTTCGTTCTTAGCTGTTAGTAATTCATTTATCTTCGATGCTTTGTGCCTATCACGACGAGCTCTTTCATCAGCCTTTTCTCCTTCTATATCAACGGCAATATCACCTGCGGGCTCATCGGGCACGACGCGCTCCATCCATTCGCTCATCGCCTCATGCATAAGGATGTCAAGCCTCACCCGTGGTGTGTCCTTCAGATCGTTATTCCAGTAATCATCCACTATGAGGACCTTATTGGTTTTTTGTAGCCTGACTACGTTATGGCCGGGAGCTACTGTAACCATAACTTCTCTTGAAACAAGATATATTTCCGGTGTGCTAAAATCACCGCCCATTGCTTTATCCGACAGGACCGGCGCATATTCGGGATATTTTGTGTCAATATCAATGAGCGCGCCCTCTTCCATGGCTTTTAGAAAGGCCGTCTCGTCCACATGCGACAACCCTCCTTCAAAACCCACTTCCACAACGTTACTGGGCGGCCTGTTAATGTCCGCATTTTCGTTATAGCCGGGAACGCGTTCAAGCAACTTTAAATATTTGGGCAGCCCTATTTCGGAACAACTGGCAAGCGGAATAAAAATTGATGTGTCCTGTTCTTCAAAAGCATCGGCTGCGGCCTTGAAGATATCTTCCATGTATAAGGGGCTGCCGGGAGCATGGACTTTAACAATGCTGGAAATACATAAATTGTTATAGGATATCCTGCCAAAATTGCTGGAAGAGATCACAACCGGCATTTTATCGGTTATGCCTGCGGCAAGATAAGATAATAAGCCGCAGCAAAAATGATATGAATAACAACTATCTACAATGATGGTAACATTACTTAGATCTTCCCCTCTCTTATTTAAAGCATCTACAAAGCGCCTGGAACTGACTATACCGCCAAGACCAAAATCGCCCACATTGAGCAAGCCGCATTCTATGCCATGGCCATTATACAATATAGTCAAGGGACTCTTTTTATCGCTTTTTGCTATAGCTTCAAACGCATCATCCATATCGGCCGTGCCCTTAAAAGTGAGGATGGATTGGGCGCCTGCCTCTCGTTCTAGTTTCTCGATCGCCTTTTTGCTAAAACGTTCTTCAGAATTTAATATATTAATGACTACAGTATTATTACCGACTACGATCCTATTTGATACTCCATCTCTGGCCTTTACTATCATCTTAACGGATTCCGCTACTGCCTTTTCATCGTCTACGTTTAAATTCATCCTTCTCAGGAGATGAAAAGCAGCCAGGCTTATGGAATACCTTTCTTCGTCATTAAGATCTTTGGTTTTATCTATAAAATATCTATTGTAATATGCCTTGTAATGTACCAGAGAATGCCGCCTGACAATGTCCGGCAATAACGTAACTAAAGAAACAAGCGATCCTTCTTGCACTAAGTCGCTACGATATTTGGATATTGCCATAATGATATTAGCGATAGATTTGTAACAATCTCCCGATAATCCTTCCCTGATATAATTATTCTCTAAAACTTGAATGGTTGTTGAATCGATAAGTTCCGGTCTATTATAGACTATGAATCGTATGGCATCGGCTGCTGATTTAAATACTGTTTCCTCTAATCCATCCTTGCTGATAATTTGTTCCAGACTTCTTAGGGTTGTTTTTCTAATAAGTTTGGGGGTATTTTTGGAGATTGCCCGTATATCGTTCGATACCCCCTCATATGCTGAATCATTAAGCCCATCGGTGTTCAATAATTTCTCAAAAATATCCATACATGGCATGCCTAAATCCAAAGGTCTTCTGATAGCTATTCCGGCTATCTGATCGGCTGCAGCAGAATACATAGCAGTCTCGGTTTTTTTTCGTTGACTGCTTAATATGTCTCTCAATATGTTGAGGCAGGTTAAGCCCATCCCTACATCAGTCACATTAACGGCAATTTCCATGAGTGGAATGACCCCATAATATAGAGATCCAAATCCAGACCTATTGAATCCATGTTGTAGGATTTCTATGGTAGCGGGACGTACTGCCCTGGGGTCACATTCAATAGCCTGCTTCATAGCCCCATATAAGTTAACATAATCCTCTTCACCAAAATGGTCTTTAGTGACAATTTGCTCCAGTTCCTGAAGCGTTAACTTACCAATAACGAGCTGCTTATGCGGAGCTGCTGAGGATGATTTATTTCGGGACGCTCTTTTGGCGGGTTGGGGACCAAGCGGTACGTTCTTTGCTTGTGCCATATAAGGATTGATGAACCATATGCCTTTAAGAGCCGGTGAACCAAAATGGTCCTTGTCTTTACCGGTGATTATGCCTAATTCTGTCTCCTCTTCTTCGGTGAGCTCGCCTAAAAACAATGCATGAATCGCTATATTCTCTTTTCTGAAATGAAAAGCGGCATATTTATACTCCTTGCCGCTGCATTTAAAGTTATCCTTCTTAATATCCAGGTCTATCTCTACCCCACCATTTGGAAATAACTTATTCAGCCTTGCGATATGGCTTTCTCTGATGTTTCCGGCCATGATCAGATCCCTCAATTTGCCAGCCGCATAGGCCACTGTGGCTATATTCCGGAAATCCAGGCCATGCCTTTCGAAGAAAGGCTTAAGACGGGATTCTACGTTAATAGTGGTTATTTTCGAAGGGTTATAAACGGGAGGTTGTGCCCAGGATATATTATTTACCAAAAATAGGCATAGTAAAGCTACATTTATAGATTTAAATAATAGGTTATTTTTATTATATATATTCATATAGTATGTTCAATACTATCATATAATTTTGTTAAGTCAATAGAAACTTAGATACCTTTTTCCTACCTAACAT
>JAQUQN010000061.1 GCA_028716065.1 Candidatus Omnitrophota bacterium | reverse complement strand
CTGTTTTGCCAATACGTAGGTGATAGCCGAAGTTAGTGTCGTCTTACCGTGATCGATATGCCCTATGGTGCCGATGTTTACGTGTGGTTTTGACCTGACAAACGTTTCCTTTGCCATATTACCCTCCTTACCCTATTTGTCTGTACTGCGTTCTGCGTATTGCGTAATCTTACGCTGTACGCTATACGCACTACGCTGTACAAAACTTCTATTTTTCTCGCAGTTAATGGAGCTGCTGATCGGAGTTGAACCGATGACCCCGTCCTTACCAAGGACGTGCTCTACCAACTGAGCTACAGCAGCCGCCTTAGCTTTTTATAGCATTAGCGGCCAAACATTCCGAAAAACAAAAAAAATCCTACCCCTTGAGTCTTCTAAGTCAAAACTCAACCATCAATGTATTTAATCTATAATATATGTTTAAAAAATGAGAGTATAATTGTATCAAAAAAGTTATTTATGTCAAGTCTTTTTTTTAATTTTTTTAAAAAAACGGCTGCTCTTGACTAATGGAGAATTATAGGATATACTAATTGGGAATCCGAAAGGGGGTGAATCAAGAAATGCTTAAAAAAGTCGCACTATTAGCTATCGTTTCTATATTTTTATTCTCGTCACTAGGAGCCTACGCAGCTGATTCGACTTCCAAGTCCTCATCTAAAGCTTCCCCTATTTCGCAACCTACGACCCAGTCTCTCGAGAAGACAAAAGATAGAGCGAGCAGGGGTATGAATAACTTGCTATACGGTTCCGTCGAGGTGCCTAAGAATCTGGATGAGAGTTCCACGAAGGGTACGAAAGTCGAGAACTGTACCGAGAAGACCAGGAGCGGAGTCGAACGTGGAATAGCGAGGATATTTACCGGAGCGTGGCAGCTGGCCACATTTTGGTATTCGGATCCGGGATGCGTGACTTCAACGGCTCAGGCAACGCGAGATGCTGCTTCTACTAAAGCAAAAAAATAAACGCTATAAGCGTTATATATCTATAAAAATAGGACGGCTCGAAGCCGTCCTATTTTTATCCTCCTTCGGAGGATTTCGCCAAAATACGAATGGAGGCTCCGGCCTTCAGGCCGGAGAGCTTCATATCTCCCCTACGGCGGCTTTCTTGACCCAGGCGATCTTGCCATCCAGCCGCCTGATCTGTCGCCAGTCGTTTCTGGTCTTCAGAATATAGACTTCTGCGCCTTCCTTTAATTTATAGTAGATATTGGACTTGTCTATCGGCTCGAATCTACACTCTACCTCTTTCTCTACCATTATCCCGTGCTTTAAAAATTCCTCATCATAGTATTTAATGCCGAATGACGCTACCGTGAAGACGAACAACGCCGCTATCGCGATAAAGAAGATCCTCGCCTTCTTCCCGAACTCCGGCCGCGTAATGCCGATGGCCGCAAGCGCTATCAGAATGAGATAAAGGAAGGCCCCTATCATGGCCATCGCGTTCAGGTTAATGTCCTTGAAGGGCCTCTTGATGAGCCTTATCACCACATTACTGGATTCCGGATAGTATGTCTCGCCTACCAGCGACCTGGCGTATTCAAGATTTGACCTGAGGTCGGCATCCGCAGGGATGAGGCGTTCGGCCTTTTCGTAGTACAATATGGCATAACCAAGCTTTCCCAGCTTAAAGAACGCGTTTCCTATATTATAGTAGAGGCTGCCGCTTTCGACACCGCTGTTCACGGCCTTGAGGTAATATTCAACCGCATTGTTATAATCGCCCTTCTCATAGTAGGTGTTGCCTGCGGAAAAGAATTTTTGCGGGTCGTTATTATCCTCCCCGGCTGCGATCATGCCGTTCAATAAGAGTACGCTCATGAACAATATCGATATAATGATGCGTCTTTTCATAACTTTAAGCGCTCCACATATGCTATCATCTCTTTTAGGTCCCTGACGTTATCCCCCATCCTCAGTTCGTTCATCTGCGATAGCGCGAACTTCGCCTCGTCGCATACGTCAAAGAGGCGTTTTATCTTATGCAATATTTCCAGGTCCACTCCCTTTTTTCTGAGCGCGGGCTCAACGACATCGAACGTTATGCCATGCGCCGGGATATGGAGCTTCCCTCCAAGGTATCCCTGCAGGGTCTTGAAGAGGGTATCATAAAATAATTTTTGGTTGTGCGTCTCTATACAGTGGTTCAACTTCTTGAAACCGTGCCTTGACGCCTTAAAAGCCGCCAGGCGCCCGGCGAACTTTTTATCGGTGCGCAAACGGTTGCGCCTCTCATTCACTACATAAAATACCAACAGGAAGAATAAAGGCAACAATAACGCTCCGAGGAATATTTTATTCTCGTATAACTTCCGTCCCTTCTTTACCACGTGCCCTATCGACTCTTTTATATATATGATATCTCTGGCAAGTTCCTCGCGCGGTTCGAACATTGCTGTTCCCGGAGCCGCGGGCGGCGGGCCCACGACCTGGGCAGGGCCGGTCTCTTTATACTTTTCCACTTCTATAGGTATCGGCCCTTGAGTTATAGTCTTATACTCTTTCCGGGTTGGGTCGAAATAAGTAAATGTGGCTCTGGGCACTTGTCTTACTTTATCGTTCTCCGGCATCAGGACCTGCACGAAATTTTTAGAGCGCTCCTGCGTGTTTATCTGGGGTTCGTACATGCGGAAGCCGTCTGTATTTTCCAGTTTCGGGATGAGGACGGTATTGAGATTGCCGGTGCCGTTTATATCCATGCGCACCGTCAGCGGGTCCCCCACCTTTAACTTCTTAGGGGTTGCGCTGAATATGAACTGATAATCGCCGACCGCTCCGGAAAAATCCTTGGGCCTGCCGGCCTCCGGAAGGCCCAGCACCGTGAATTTCACGTCGTCCGACTTCAGTTCCAGCGGACTCTTCTCATAGCGGGTGAAGAAATCGTCGAACGGAGATTGGTTATCGAAGAAATCGTCTACGTTCGGGGCAGTTCTCGTCCTCTTCTTAACCATGAGATTGCATTTTATCTGCGCGGGGCCTATCGTGAACTCTCCTGATCTCGTGCTAAAGATGTTAGTCTTGAATTCCAGGACATCGTATATACGGCCGGCGTAAGCTTCCCTCGTCTGCTTGGGCTCTCTAAACTCCACTTTTGAAAAATCTTCCTGAGCAAAAGTCGGAAGTTGAATATCGCTCACGTTAAGCCGGTTGACATATAACTTTATCGTTATCGGGACCAGCTCATTGACATAAGCCGTCTTTTTCGCAACAGCGAGTGTCACGAATATCCTGTCGCCCAGATCGAGTTCGGAGGCCGAAACGGGTGGTTTTTCTGTCCTGGGGCGCCTTGCGGATACCGCTCCCTCTTCCGCCTCAAGATAGACTATGCCCGAGGTATACTTATCGCCCATATAATTGAAACTATACGGCCCTAGCTGGAATTTTCCCGGCTTCAGGGGAGTGACGGAGTACATGTGGGTTATGGAACTCGATACCTTGCCGTTTATGACCGTCATCATGGTAGACGGGCCAAGGTAACGGATCTCGAGGCCGTCCATGCTGCTTATGTCTGGAGCCGGCATCGTCTGCGTGCCCTGAAAGGTGAGCCCGAGCTGCGCCTTCTCTCCTATGGCGACGCTGGCCTTATCAAGGCTTGCCTCGAAAGTCATCTCCTTTGCCTGTATCGCAGACGAAAAGACCATCGCGCCCAATAATAAGATTATCTGTACTTTAATTAAATATCTCATGAATTATAGAAAATTACCAATTTTTTTCCGGCTCCGGCATGTCCACATGCTTTGTCCGCATCTTTATCGTCTTGCCAGTGGCTTCCTCACCGCGATATCCTTCGAGAAGCATCTTGGCCTCCTGCTCGGACATTTCGCGTTCCTGTCCTTGCTGCGGGGCCTGATAAACCTGTAAACCCTTCTCCTCTTCCTGGCCCTTCGTTTCTTCAGGTTGGGGCTGCTCTGTCTGTTCCTGCTGCTGTTCTCTCTCTTCCTGGCCTCCGCCTCCTTCAGAACTTTCTTCCTGTTGCTGAGGCTGCTGTTCCTTCTCCTCCCCCTGCCCCTCGCCACCTTGTTGTTCTTTTTCTTTACGGTCCTGTTCCTTCTCTTCTTCGCTCTTCTCGCCTTGCCCTTCTTTTTCTTCCTGTGAGGACTTGGACTTTTCTTTTTCCTTATTCTCTGTCTGCCCTCCTCCAGAAGACTTCTCTTTATCTTCGTCTTTCTGCCGATTCTTATCTTCGGATTGTTCGCCTTCGGACTTAGACTGATCTTTCTTTTCCTGGTCCTGCCCCGAACTCCCCCCGCCCTGTTGCTGGGGTTGTTGCTCATTATTTTTCTGATCTTGCTGCTGTTGGTCTTTATTCTTCTGGTCTTGCTGTTGCTTCTGCTGCTGGGGCTGCTTCTCCTTTTCCTTATTCTTATCTTTCTGGTCTTCCTGTTTCTTCTTCTCCTTTTCCTCCGGAGACAGCTGCGCCTCTTTTAACTTTCTATCCACGAACTCATAATTAAATTTGGCATCCTTATCATCAGGGTCGAGGTCTATCGCTCTTTTGTAAAATTTTAACGCCGTCTCATAAGACTCTTTCGCCTTTTCGATATTCTTCTTATCGTTGGCGCTTCCTAATCTATAGTGCGTGTTCCCTATATTGTAATCTGCCTTCGGCACTATGCCGGCGTCCTGTGATGCTATCGACTTATTGAAATAATCTATCGCCTTGGCATAAGACTGCTTTTTGTAAAAGGCCGTTCCTAAATTGAAATTTATCAATCCGGAACCCTCTCTTTTAGCAAGGGCCGCCTCATAACCCTTTATCGCCTCGTCATATTTTTTCGTATTATACAATAAATTCGCCTTTTTGACATCATCTTTGGCTGAGGCGAAAGAGGTCGCGCACGAAAAGGCCACCAGGAGCGGTATGATGACAGCCGTCTTTATCATGCCGTGCTCCTCCTCCGATCGGAAATGAGCGGTTCCAGGAAGAGGAGAACAAGCGCGATGGCGAGAAATATCTGGTAACGCTCTTCATAACGTTTTCTCATCTTCGTCTCTATGTCGCGTTTTTCCATCTGCGAAATGCTCTTATCGTAAAGAAGACCCAGTCCGAAGTCCGCGGGCGTCGCATGCACGTAACTGCCTCCGGTAGATATCGCTATCCTCTTCAATATATCCTCATTGAGGCGCGTCTTGACTATGTTACCGCTCCTGTCAGCCAGGTATTTCCTTTCGCCGCTGTCATAGCCGGCCGGTATCAACTCTCCTTCCGCGGTCCCCACGCCTACGCAATATATCTTTATGCCTGCCAGAGCGGCCTCGCCGGCTGCTTTAAGCGCGTCTCCTTCCAGGTCCTCCCCGTCGGTTATTATGACCAGCGCCTTGTACTTCTTCTCGGGTCCCTTGAATACCTGGATCGCTTCCCTTATAGCGCTCGATATCGATGTACCCGGCCTGGGTATGGTCGACGTGCTCAGGTCGTCCAGCGTCAGGAGAAAACCGTTATAATCTATGGTGAGCGGGCATTGTAAAAACGCCGTGCCGGCGAAAGCTATCAATCCTATCCTGTCGCCGTTCAGTTTCCGCAGGAGATCCTTGATGGCGAACTTCGTCCTTTCGAGCCTGTTCGGTTTTATATCCTGCGCCAGCATGCTCTTCGAAACGTCCACCGCTATCAGTATATCGAGGCCCGAGCGCTTGACCTCCTGCCATTCAAAACCCCACTGCGGCCTGGCAAGGGCATACAGCCCCAGGCACAGCGCCACGCTCACCAGGATGGCCTTGAATATCTTCTTGCCGGCGCTGGCGCTCGGGGCAGCGCCCTGCATCAGCTTCTGGTCGGCAAACTTACCCATTAGATTCTTTCGCCGCTTCATGACCAGGATATAGAAGACCAGAAGCGCGAAGACCGATGTGTATACAAGCGGTATGTAGCTGGAATTTCCGTAATGCATAAATTTATGGCACCCTCAGGAACACGGTATTGGCTAGCACTATCTCCAGGGCCAGTATTATCAATGCCGGCAAGAGAAAATAATAAAATAGTTCGCTGAATTCCCTGTAACCGAAATGTTCTATGTTGGATTTCTCGAGGCGGTTGATCTCGTCGTATATCTTCCTCAATCCCTCGGTATCCGTGGCTCGGAAATATTTTCCTCCCGTTATGTCGGCTATTCTTTTGAGCGAATCCTCATCTATTGGGATCGATATGTCTCGATAGACCGTCCTGCCGTAGACATCTTTCAACGGATACGGTACGAGGCCCCTGGTGCCGACGCCTATCGTGTATATCTTTATCTTGAGCGCCTTGGCTGCCTCCGCGGCTACGATCGGCGACATCGTGCCCGCGTTATTTATACCGTCGGTAAGAACTATGATGACCTTGCTTTTCGTCTTGCTCGTCCGCAGCCTGTTGACGGAACTGGCGATTGCCGAGCCTATGGCGGTGGCGTCCTCAATCATTCCGACACGCACCCTGTCGAGGTTCTCATAGAGCCACGGATAGTCCGTGGTCAGCGGGCAGACCGTATATGCCCGCGCCGCGAAGGCGACCATCGCTATCCTGTCATCGCGCCTTTTATTTATGAACTCCTTGACGACCTCTCTCACGACATCGAACCTGTTTATTCTTCTCGTTCCCAGCCTGAAATCCTCGCCCAGCATGCTCGTAGACGTATCGATGGCCAGCACTATATCGACCCCTTCGGAAGTCATCTTGCTGCCTTCCAGGACGGACATCGGCCGCGCCAGCGCCACGAGCATGAGAGCGATTGCGGACGCCCTGAAAAGGATGAGATATCTTCCGG
>JAQUQN010000060.1 GCA_028716065.1 Candidatus Omnitrophota bacterium | reverse complement strand
AACTGGCGATAAAAGAGTTCAGAGAGGCCATAAAACTCGACCCCAAATTCGCGGATGCCTATAATTACCTCGGTTACATGTTCGCGGAAGAGGGTGTTAATCTGGACGAGGCCGTCAGCCTGATAAAGAAGGCGCTCGAATACGATCCTGCGAACGGCGCCTACCTGGATTCGCTCGGCTGGGCCTATTTCAGGAAGGGCATGACGGATGAGGCCCTTGTCGAAATGGAAAAATCGGTCAAGATCGAACCGGATGATGCAACCATAAGGGACCACATGGGCGATGTATATTTTAAAAAGGGCCTTGTCGATAAAGCGCGTTTGGAGTGGCAGAGGTCGCTCGACCTCGATCCGGACCAGGAGAATGTAAAGGAAAAATTAGAGAAGATCAAATGACAAGACCCGATATATTAAAATTACAGAAGAAGGCAATAGAGATCAGGAAAGATATACTGAAGATGCTCACGCTTGCCGGTTCTGGACATACCGGTGGCAGCCTGTCTTTGGTGGAGATCTTATTGGCTTTATATGATTACAAGTTAAGGCACGATCCCAAAAAACCGGGCTGGAAAGAAAGGGATAGGCTTCTTCTTTCGAAGGGCCACGGTTGCCCCGCTCTTTACGCTGTTCTGGCGAGCGAGGGATATTTCCCGAAAGAGAAACTCTGGACGCTGAGGAAACTGGGAAGCCAACTCCAGGGCCATCCGCAGCTCGGCCTGGCAGGAGTCGAGATCTCGAGCGGCTCCCTCGGCCAAGGGCTATCCATCGCCAACGGCATGGCCCTCGCCGCAAGGCTCGATAAATCGAATGTCAGGATATACTGCCTCATGGGCGACGGAGAGACCAATGAGGGCCAGGTCTGGGAAGCGGCGATGACGTCCGCTCATTACGAACTGGATAATATCTGCGCCATAATAGACTTCAATAAATTACAGATCGACGGGTTCTGCTGCGATATAAAAGACATGGGACCGTACACCCATAAATGGAAAGATTTCGGGTGGCATGTCATAGAGACTGATGGCCATGACATCGTAAAGATGATGGACGCGCTTGATGAGGCCGGGGATACGAAAGGCGAGCCCACCATCATAATAGCGCATACCGTAAAAGGCAAAGGCGTCTCATTCGTTGAGAATAAAGTAGAGTGGCACGGAATAGCGCCGAAGAAAGAGGAGTATGAACGCGCCATCAGGGAATTGGATGAGGCGTTAGCCAAGTTGAGCTAAAAGGAGAAGAATATGCGTTCACGCAGGTTCAAGATGTACTTCAAGATGTACTGGCCGAGGATAGTGATAATATTTGCCATCATCTTTGTTGTCATGCTCGCGGTATGGGGGCTGATGTCCCTGGAATCGTTTTACAGAAATATCACCCTTGCCACGATGCCGATAAACCTCATAATGGTAGCGCTAAACGCCACCATATTCGTCTTCATGTACATGATGTTCATGCAGGGCGGCCTGGCCAAGATATCGAAATCGAAGATAAAGGGCGAGCTCGTCAACGTAAAATGGGACGATGTCATAGGCATGGAAGAGGCGAAGCGCGAAGCATGGGAACTGGTCCAGCTGATAAAGGACCGCGCCAAGGTCAAGCAGGTGGGCGGCAAGATACTGCGGGGTATGCTCATGCTCGGGCCGCCAGGATGCGGTAAGACGTACCTGGCAAAGGCCATAGCGACGGAGACCAAAATACCGTTCCTCTCGATGTCCGGCAGTGAGTTCGTCGAGATATTCGTAGGGGTCGGCGCCTCGCGCGTCAGGAGGCTCTTCAAGAAGGCGAGGGAGCTTTCTTACGGCTTCGGCGGCTGCATAATATTCATAGACGAACTGGACGCCATCGCCAGGAAGAGGGTATTCTCGGTATTCGGAGGTACTGAAGAGACCAATTCGACCCAGAACCAGCTCCTGGCCGAGATGGACGGGCTCCAGGAGAAAGACGAGAACGTCGTCGTCATCGGCGCCACGAACGCCGGCGAGGATACGCTCGACCGCGCCTTATTGAGGCCTGGCAGGTTCGACAGGAAACTGCACATAGACAGGCCTAATCTCGAAGAGAGGGAGAAACTCTTCGAATTTTATTTTAATAAGATAAATTACGATAAGGGTTCGGTCGACATAAAGAAATTGGCCAGAAAAGCGGTCTACAAGACACCGGCGGAAATAGAGAACATAGTCAAGGAAGCGGCCCTCATCGCGGCACGCGATAATAAACCAGCCATAGAATATAAACATGTCTCTGAAGCGATAGAGAGGATAGAGATGGGGCTGAAACACAGGCGCAACATGACGCCTCGGGAGAAGGAGATGACGGCCTGGCACGAGACGGGCCACCTCATCGTCCTCTACCTGCTCCATCCGACGAAGGACGTCTTCAAAGCCTCGATCATCGGTAGGAGGGGAGCTCTCGGGGTAGTGCACGAAAATCCGAGGGAGGAGTGGTTCACGAGAAGCAGGGAAGTCCTCGTCGCCGATATAAAGACGTCTCTGGCCGGTTTTGTGGCCGAGAAGTTGCGTTTCAATACCACCTCCGACGGAGTGGACACGGATTTTAAACAGGCGATGAGCATCGCCCATAACATGGTATGGAAATGGGGCATGAACGACGCAGGGCTCGTGGGCGATTATACCCTGATCCCCGAATCTCAGCTGGGCGAGAGCACCAAGGAGGTATTGAACAAAGAGACGAATAAGATAATGCAGAACTCTTTAAAGGAAGTCGAGACGCTCTTAAAGAACGAACAGGAGATAGCGAAGAGGTTCGTGAAGGAGCTCATGCAGAAAGAGGAGCTTGATTACGACGAGATAGACGCCATCTTCAAGGAGTACGGAAAGCACCAGGCGCCATCCCCGCTATGAAGAGTCTTTTACCGCTTACCATCCTCGTAATCTTCTCGGCGGTATTTGCGGCCGGTTGCGGACCTACCTATCCGAAAGAGAAGCTGAAGGAATCCATAATCGAGGTCTGTAAAAAGGATTATAACCTCGACGTTAAGGTAGATACGGTCGGCAAGACGATAGCCATATACCTGCCGCTGGAGAACCTGATAGATTTCACATTCGCCATAACAAAGGAGGCGAGCGAGAAGATCAACGATGTCATATTGAGCGTCTCCCGCGTCGCCCTTTCGACCGACGCCGGTTATGATTTCTACTGCATAATAGCGCATGATATACGCATACCCGAAATACAGATAGTCATAATAAAGTCGGTGGACGACGTCAAGAGGTTTCTCCTTAACGACATATCCCGCGGAGACTATTCCAAGAGGATGCTCATAGACATAAGGTTCAGCCCGCAGGCACAGAAGGAACGCGCCATAAAAGAAGTTTTTAGCAAGATGAACGTCGATAAGAAGTGGCAGGAGGATGTGCTGAACGATTTCTTCAGGAGCGAACCGGCGGCCCTGGGGGACATAGGGTACTGGAACGGCCGTTTTTATATAAAAGACATCAGCATGCCCGAGTTCCTGGCAGAACAGATAGCCAGCAGAACCCGTTTCGCGTTCAGGGAAGATAAGGAGCTGGCGGATATATTTCTTGTCAAATCGGCGAAGGGCAGTTATTTTTCCAGGCCCGGAAAAGGATATTTCAAATTCGAAATTCTTGCCGAACAAAAGGCGCTGGAGGAGGCCAGGCACGCCAAGGTGCGTAATAAGGTCTTCGAGGTTACGCTCAACGAAGCCGCGAAAGTCCTCCATGCATATAGGTTTGAAGACTTCGACCAACTGGAGATCATGGATCAGTCGGACAGCCGCAGCCTCGATGTATCCCGCGGTGACCTGGAAAGTTACAGGATAAAGGAATTGAGCCTGAACGATATTTTAAAAGGGGTCGCCAGCATACCCCGGGCGCTTTAAAGGAGATTTAAATGGTCCAGAAAAAGTTTGAGATGGTTCCCACCAGAGACGGCTTCGGAAAAGGTTTGGTCGAGCTCGGAAGGCAGAATAAAGACGTCGTCGTCCTGTCGGCGGATTTAACGGATTCCACGCGCGCTAACTGGTTCAAGAAGGAATTTCCCGATAGGTTCTTCGGCCTCGGCGTGGCCGAACAGGACATGATGGGCGCGGCAGCCGGATTTGCCCTCATGGGCAAGATACCATTTGCCTGCACGTTCGGCGTCTTCGCATCAGGGAGGGCATGGGACCAGATAAGGATTTCCGTAGCGTACATGAACCTCAACGTCAGGATCATAGGGACGCACGGCGGCATCTCCGTGGGGCCGGACGGCGCTACGCATCAGGCGCTGGAGGAGATAGCGCTCATGCGGATATTGCCGAACATGACGGTCATAGTGCCGGCGGACGCAGTCGAAGCCAAGAAGGCTACGATAGAATCAGTGAAGGTGAAGGGGCCTGTCTATATAAGGCTGGGCCGCGCGCCCGTGCCCGTTATCACAAAACCGGATGACGTCTTCAAGATCGGAAAGGCGAACATGTTGAGAGACGGCAAGGACCTCACCATATTCGCCTGCGGCCAGATGGTTTATGAATCCATGTTGGCCACGGACGCGCTGGAGAAGGACGGAATAAAGGCGAGGCTGGTGAACATGCATACGGCGAAGCCCATAGATATAGATGCGATAATAAGCGCGGCCCGCCAGACCGGCGCGATAGTCACGGTAGAGGAACATACGGTCCTGGGCGGGTTCGGCAGCGCGATAGCGGAAGTAATCTGCCAGAATAATCCGGTGCCGGTCAAGATGGTAGGCGTGAAGGACCACTTCGGAGTTTCGGGCGAACCAGAAGAACTCTTCGCGCATTTCGGCCTCACCGCGAAAGATATAGCCAATGCAGCGAAAGAAGTATTAAAGATGAAGAAAGGTCAAGGTTTAGGTTAAGGCTTAGGTTTAGGATCAACCTAAAAACCTCAACCTCAACCTCAACCTTAACCTTAACCTAGATAGCCTATTACTACGACAATGACCTCGATCGAGCTTGACGCACACGCGAAGGTAAATTTATTCCTCAAAGTTCTGAACAAGCGCAAGGACGCCTACCACAATATCCACACCATCTTCGAACGGATCTCGCTTGCCGACAGGATAAAGATCTCGAAGATCCCGAAGGGCATCGAGGTCTTTTCCGACAGGTTCATTACGCGCGACCCGAAGAAGAACCTCGTTTATAAAGCCGCCGAAGCTCTCATTAAAAATAAAAAGTTAAAATCCGGCGTTCGGATAAATATCAAAAAGCGTATCCCCATAGGCGCGGGCCTGGGCGGCGGAAGCTCGGATGCGGCAGCGGTATTGATGGGCATGAACAGGCTATTCGATCTAAGAATCAGGAGAGAGCGGCTCATGATGATGGGCGCGGCTATCGGATCGGATGTCCCGTTCTTTATATTTGACAGGCCTCTTGCGATAGGAAGGTCAAGAGGAGAGAGATTAAAGGCCGTTAATTCTGGAAAAAGGACGTGGCATCTCATTATCTATCCGGGCGTTGAGATATCCGCCAGCTCTGTCTACAAGGCATTTGATTTTGCCTTGACAAAGGCAAAAACCGATGTTAAAATACAACTCCCTTTTAAATTACCGTTGGATTTTGGCGAGATAGAAGCTATGCTTCACAACGACCTGGAAAGTGTAGTGGCATCCAAAAAAGGATCCACGAGCGCTATAATAAGACGTTTGGCCTCACTCTTAGGCAAGAAGACGATTGTTTCGGGAAGCGGGCCGAGCGTTTTTTGTCTGTATAGAACCAGAGAGGAGGTGTCTAGAGCCAGACGGAGATTATTCAGCTTCGTGCCGGCCTCCCGCAGAAAGGACTGGCAGGTTTTTATTGCGAGAACATGTTAGGGTATAAGTAAAAAGGAGTAGACACGTATGGAAATCACGGAAGTAAGGATATTTTTGAAGGAAGGGCAGGACAAAAAATTAAAGGCGTACGCAACACTTACTTTTGATAGATCGTTCGTGGTAAGGAACGTCAAGGTCATAGAAGGCAATAAAGGGTTGTTCGTTGCCATGCCTTCGAGAAGGCTCAAAGAGGCCTGCCCGAAGTGCGGGTTCAAGAACGTGATGAGGAGCAAATACTGCAATCAGTGCGCGGCCGCATTGCCGCAAGGTGAGCCGAGACCGATGAGAATGCCGGGCGACGATACTGCCAGGCAATCCGAACATAAGGATATAGCCCATCCGATCACGGCCGAGTTCAGAGAGTACATACAGAAGAAAGTCCTCGACGCTTATGAGGATGAAAAAAGGAGAGGCCCCTCTCAGGTCGGAGTCTCCACATTCAGGACCGAGATCGAAGAGGATAATGATATAGAGCTGTAGTTTCGAGCCACGACACTGCCCGGTGGTGTAATGGTAGCACACCAGCCTTTGGAGCTGTGGGTCCTGGTTCGAATCCAGGCTGGGCAACCATTCTGCTTCGCCCTTCACGTAGCAATAGACGGTCGGGCTTCGCAGGAATGCCCCTACGAAGCCATACCCGAATTTTACTGGTTGATTGGTGGAGTAGGGCAAATAGGAATATTTCGGAGCAACTTAACCTATGAAAAATATGAAAGCGCTTATACTTGCCGCCGGGCGCGGGACGAGAATGAAGTCCCAATTGCCGAAGGTAATGCACGAGATTCTAGGCAGACCGATGATATTATATGTAATAGAGTCCCTGCAAGCGGCGGGCATAGAAGAGATAATAACGATCGCGGGCTACGGCAGCGACCTTTTAAGACAAGCGGCAAGGCCTACCCAGATCGTGGTCCAGGATGAACTTCTGGGCAGCGCCGATGCCGTCAGCACGGCGAAAAAGGCGCTTGGAAAATTTTCAGGCGATCTGCTCATCATCTGCGGAGATACGCCTCTCATCCGCTACCAGACCTT
>JAQUQN010000059.1 GCA_028716065.1 Candidatus Omnitrophota bacterium | reverse complement strand
CCCAAAACGCAAGGTTAAAAAGAGGGGAAGATGAGTCTGCCTTCTTTTTCCATCAAAAGACCCGTCACGATGATGATGGTCTACACGATATTGATCCTCGTAGGCCTTCTGGCCCTCACGCAACTGCCCGTCGAACTTTATCCTAACATAAGTTTCGGGGAGATAAGCATAATCATACAGGTGAGAGGCGGTATCCCTCCTACTGAGGTAGAGTCTCTGGTGACGAAGCCCATAGAAGAAGCCGTAGGTACGGTGAGCCATCTCGAGGAGATGTTGTCTATCTCAAAAGAGGGGGAATCCACGGTCGTATTGAGCTTTGAGCCCGGTATCAACATGGATTTCGCGGCGCTTGAAGTGCGGGAGAAATTCGCCAGGGTAAAGAATAAGCTGCCCAAGGAGATAGAAAAACCGATCATAGCCCAGTTCAAAAGGTCCGATGTCCCCATCGTGATAATGGCTGTTACCAGCCCTAAAAGGTCGACCGAAGAGATAAGAAAGATAGTAGATGAGAACATAAAGGAGGGCTTGAGGCGCGTTAATGGTGTCGCGGACGTGGAGGTAGCCGGAGGCAGGGAGAGGAAGATACTCGTCGAGGTGGACCAGCGGAAACTGGCGGCGTACTCCATATCGCTCGAGAGAGTGATATCGTCCATAGGGATGAATAACCTGAATCTCTTGTCCGGCGAGATAGACAAAGAAAATAAGAAATATCTGATAAGGGCCATAGGGCTTTATAAGACAGTGGATGATGTAAAAAATATCCCGGTTTCGACGCTTCCCGACGGTACATTGATAAGGCTGAAAGAAGTGGCCAGCGTGGTGGATTCGTATCTGGAGCCGACCGGCTACGCGAGAGTCAACGTAAAGCCGGTAGTTTCTATATATATGCAGAAGGAGTCGACGGCCAATACGATAAAAGTCGCGGATATGATATTGAAAGAGATTGATAAAATAAAGGAGAGGCTCCCATCTGATATACAGATAGTGGTAACGAGCAACCAGGCAGATTTTATAAAAAACGCAATAGAGAACCTTAAGGTCTCGCTTCTTAAAGGCGCCGGCCTTATAATGCTGGTCCTCACGTTCTTTCTGGTTAAGCTTAGTAGAAAACCCCTCATCTTGACCGGAGTACTCTTGACGGCCGTCCTATTTCTACCCACCAAAATATTATATGCGGTCCTGATCTGCATGCTGGCCGCGTCTATCATTATGAGAAAGGTGAGGCCGGTCCTGATCGTCACCTCCGCCATTCCCATATCCGTCATAATAACCTTTTCTCTCATGTGGGCGATGAAGTTATCGGTAAATTTCATGACGTTATTCGGCCTGGCGCTTGGCGTGGGCATGCTCGTAGATAATTCGATAGTGGTTTTCGAAAATGTATTGAAGAAAAATGAGGCGGGCTTGCGCGGCATACCCGCGGCGATAGAAGGCGCCGAGGAGGTATGGGTGGCGATATGGGCCTCCACCCTGACTACGATAATAGTATTTCTACCAATGGTCTTTGTCGGAGAGGAGATAAAGCTGTTATATGGCGGCGTGGCGTGGACGGTGACGTTTTCATTAATAGTATCTTTGTTCGTATCCATAACGGTAGTGCCGCTATTAGCTTCAAGAGTGAAATTTTCGGTAAAGGATATACCGAAAGGGTACGGCAAGGAAGGTTCCGTAAAATTTTTAAAGATATTTTATGTTCTCCAGAGGAAAGGCATAATCTATTTTATCCGTAACAGGTATCGCATACTGAAATATGCCGCGATAACATTTGTCATAGCGCTATTCCTTTTTAAAGGGCTGGGCATGGAGTTTTTAGGGACGACGGAACAGAATAAATTCACCATATTCATAGAGATGCCGACGGGCGCGAAGCTCGATGTAACGAATGATATAGTCAGAAGGGTAGAGGCACTGGTCAAGGAGGTGCCGGAGGTCAAGACGTTCTCGGCGAGAGTCGAGCCATGGTCCAGCAAAGTCTACGTAGAGCTGGTAGGGCTGGATAAGAGGAAAAGGTCGGTGGCGGAAGTCATAGAGAGCCTTCGCCCGAAAGTGGAAAAGATAAAACCGGCGTTCGTATACTTTGAAGAAGAGCAGGAAGTCGGGACCAAAGAGATGGTATTGGAATTATTTGGTTATGATTACAACACGTTGAGAGAGATCGCGATATCCATGGCGTCGAGACTCGGCGCCGTGAAGGGTTTTACGGACACAAAGATAAGGATGCGTGAGGGCAGGCCCGAACTAGGCCTAAAAGTAGACAGGATAAAAACCGCTTTGTTTGACATGGCCGTTACCGACGTGGCGGACAAGGTGCATGCCCAGATGAGAGGTTTAAGGGCTACTCTTTTTCACACCGAGTCGAGCGAGGTTGAGACCATAGCCCGTATAGACGAAAAATACAGAAAGACTTTCAAAGACGTCCATAAACTGATCTTAACCAATAAAGATGAAGACAATATATATCTCGAACAGATGGTAGATTTTAAATACGCGCTGGGGCCAAGCGAGATATGGAGGAAGAATAAATCCAGGATGATACAGGTGAGCGCCAATGTGGGAAAATACCCCTTGAGCAAGGCGGCCGAGATGACGAAGAATGCGTTGGCCGACCTGCAGTTCCCGGAAGGCTATTTCTACAGGCTGGGAGGCAATTATCCGACCATGATGGCCACTCAAAGGCAATTCAGAGCTATAATATGGCTCATAGTCGTCCTGATCTATCTGGTCCTTGCCTCGCTCTTCGAATCTTTTTACCAGCCTTTTATAATAATGATATCCGTTCCCCTTGCGCTGATAGGGGTCGTTATAGCACTCTATATAACCAGAAAGTCCGTCGGGATGGGTGTCCTGGTCGGGCTCATGATGCTGGGAGGCATCGTCGTGAATAACGCCATTCTTTTGATAGACCACACGAACCAGCTGCGCCGAAAACAAGATATGAAATTCCTTAAAGCGGTCGTCATGGCCTCCAGGGACAGGATGAGGCCCATACTGATGACCACCATAACGACACTCCTGGGGCTCTTACCCATGGCAATAAGCACACAGGAAGGGTCGAACCTGTGGAGCCCACTGGCCATAACCGTCATGGGTGGGCTCATAAGTTCGACCATCCTGACGCTTTTAGTTGTTCCAAGCTCTTACGTCGTATTCGAAGACATGCGTATCAGGATAAACGAATTTTTTACAAAAAGACAAAAGACGTCCTAAAAACTTCGATTCCAGTCACCACTAGTGGGGGATAAATCAGTACTGTTAAAATGTAAAAAAGTTAGTTTTTGAACCTTGACACTATATATTATATATGGTATATTCTATATGGCGGCAAAAATAGGTTATTTTTTTTGGTAGGTTTATTTAATGTTTAAAAAAGTTTTGGAAAATGTTTTAAAAAAGGTGAAGAAATGATAGATTATTACCCTGGTGGACATCGCAGGTTTTTGCTGAAAGTGATCGCGGCTATCATGATCGTCACGTTCGTGTGGTATGACATCGCGTGGGCAGGCGATCTTTTTTCTTTTCATCCCATGCCTATAAGCACCGCCAAGGAGAAAATTGATATAGAAAAAGACGCTCAGGACGTAACCAACTATGATCTTTTATATTATAATAAGCGTAAATCTGCAGCAGATAAACTTCTTCCTACCGGCAAAGAAAAGGAACAGTCCCAGCAATTCGCCCCCGGATATGTCCAGGAACAACAGGAAAAACACGAAGATATAATCAAGCAAAAGCAGTCCGGCGAAGAGATGATGTGGCAGATGCAGGATGCCTTACGCAGGAAACTCCAGAAAGGCGAAGAGGAGGACTGGAACCTTAAAAAACGGCGTGGCGGTGGTGGCGACAAGAGGCAGCAGGGTGGCCAGGCCCTGAAATATACCCTCTCTGACTATGACGAGGAGGGAAATCCGGAGAAGATAAATATATACGACTATAACCCCGATGGGTCCTTAAAATCGATAACCTCGTATGACATAAGGGGGCTTGATAAGTCGAAATGGATATCCAAGGGGCAGGAGATAGAGGACAAGGAAGGCAAAAAATTCTTCGGTTCGTTCACGGAAGCCGACATGGAGGGGCTTACCGATGACAGGATACTGGAGAAGGTGATATATACCGGCTCAAAGGGCGAAGAACGCATAGATTATGTGCTATCAGAGTATGACGAAGAGGGTAATCCTGCCAGCGTTAGCATGTATGATTACAATAAAGACGGCAATCCCGAAAACCTGGATGAAGTGGTAACTTATGACCTCGAAGGCCTTGACATCGACTTCTCAAAATCCAAAGACGGTTGGGAGGATCTTCTCACGGAGGATAGGGTTTCGAGGACGGCGGTCTATGAAGGCGCGAAGGGAGAAGAGAAGGTAATTTATGTCCTCGACGATTATTTCATAGGCGAAGACGGAGTGAACAGAGCCGGTGAGATGAGCGTCTATGATTACAATAATGACGAAGACGAAAAGAACCTGGATGAAGTTCGTACCTATGACATCTCCGAACTCAGCAACCAGGACGATTGGGACCAGATACGCCAAGAGCTGCTGAGCGATGATGAAGCAGTTCTGGATAAGTATAAAGAGAGGCTTATAACGGTATCGGAGTTTTCGGGCGCCAAGGGCGGCGAACGGATAGAGCAGACGTACTATTACGAGGACGGTATAATCGTAGAGCGCAAGGATTATGAGTACGAGGAATATGAGGCCAAATACAGTGAACATAAGGGAAGAAAACTTACCAATATCTACACTTTCGATGTTTCCGGAATAGCTTCGGAAGAAGAGAAGAAGAAAAAATCGGTTATCGTACGTAACGCCGACGGCACCATAGACTTTGCCAATTCAGAACTTAATGGAGACCTTATCGGCGAGGACACCTTCAGCGGCGCAGGCGGCCATGAGCGTATAGAACAGAGCTTTGTTTACGAAGACCAGACCATCGTAGAAAGGAAGGATTACGAATACGAAAACGGAATCCTCAAGAGTCTTTACACGCTTGATGTCGTTGGCGAGGGTACCGAAGCGGAAAAAAGGAGAAAATCCTCCATCGTGCGCAACGCCGACGGCACCATAGACTTCCTGGCTTCGGATCTGAACGGGAACCTCGCGGAAGAAGCCGTATTTGGGGGAGGCCGCGGCAAAGAGAAGATAGTGGAGAGTTTCTCATACCAGGACGGCCAGATATATGAACGTAAAGAATACAATTACGAAGGCAAGCGGCTCGTTTCCATAAAAGAGTATGACGTTTCGCTGCTCGAAAGCGAGGCTCTGAAGAGAACAAGGGGCGAGGGGGAAGAGGCCTCGACCAGTTACTTCGAGGGCAGGGCCGGCCACGAACGACTCATGAGGATCACGGATGCGGCGGGCATATCAATATTTGACCTGGGCGACAATGCCCCCATAGATCCAAGGGAGATAGAAGAGTATATAAACCAGCCTGAAAAGACGGATTACAGCGAATATGTGGATGGGGAAGGGTATCTGCATAAGACGTTCATTTATGACGGTGTAAGGTATGATTTTAAATATCTAAAAAATGCCGACGGAACGCCCTCAACCAATCTGGCCGAGATTAAAATAACGGATCCAACCGCCGGAACTGTTTTCAGCATCAACACATACAGCTATGATACAGCTGATCCCTCATTACTGAAGACCATAACAAGGACCACGCCGGCTACGGCCGAAGCGGTAACCTATACCTACAAGAAAGAAGCCGACGGCAGCGTGATCCTGACACTAGTTAACTTCGGCACACGCTACACGAGTTATTATATATACGATACCGCCGATAGGACGAAAGTAGCCAGGATAATCCAATTCTACGGAAGCCCATTCGTGGACGGCGAACTTAGCGATGATGCCAAGGTAAGGACGGAGACCGTATTCAATACGGCATTCGAGAGGATAGAGACCGTATATATCTACGAAGGGGACAATGTCACTTATGCCGACCTAAAAGACCCCGCCGCCAGAAGCGTCACGGCCGACGATATCAGATATACCAGCGTCTATAGCTATACGGCCGATAATAAGGACGCGGCATTATATAAGATTACCCAATACGAAGGCGCCGATACCAATCCCGCATCAGGTGTCAAGAAACAGGAGACATATTATACTGCCACTTATGGAAAGGGCTTTGAAAAAGCGGACTTTTCAATAACATATGTCCACGGAACACGACTTTCTCTCAGTAAATTCTACTACGGCGACGGGACCGTGGATTCCAGTTTGGCCGGAAGATACTCGCGGCTTGCCAATACGATAGAGTATAAGTGGGATAGTGCTGTCTTCGAAGTGCTGGATACAGGCGCATCTGCCACATTTACCATTAAAGCAGATGCTACGCCGGAAAAGAAATCAGAGATTATATACCAGGGTTTCAGGGGCAAGGAAAAAGTCGACTATATCATCTCTTACAAGAATAACGTACTTTATTCGAGAAGCGATTATGAATATGCGGTAGATTCTGATACGGGGTTGGACCTTGTAAAGCAATATAAAGTCACCACACAAGAAGAGGCAAGGACAAGAGGTGCAGGCCTTCTTATGGCGGAGACACGTTATATCGGTTTTGCCGGGGAAGAGATAGCCGATACCTCCGTAAGCTACAAGCTATTCGGCACCGGCGCCGGCACAGAGGTAAAGACCACATCGATCTTTTATTATAACAATAAACGTGCGTCTGACTTAACAGCTATTGAGATAATGTCTACAGCCATGAATAAGAGTGAATCCTACCGCGGTACTTCAACCGCCACGGCGGACAGGCTCTCCACCACATACTTCGTCGGCTCCAAAGGAGATGAGGTGGCGGACTATTCTGAAAGCTACATGCTCTT
>JAQUQN010000058.1 GCA_028716065.1 Candidatus Omnitrophota bacterium | reverse complement strand
GATGTCATATTGAGCGTGCCCTCCTTAAGGGCCATACGCTCGAAATTCGAGAATGCCAATATAAAGGTGCTGGTAGGCCTGCGTTCCAGAGAGGCCCTCAACGGATGCCCTTACATAAACGACACGATAGTATGCGACCTCAAGGGAAGGGATAGGGCTTACTCAGGCCTGATGAGGGTAGGGGCCGCGTTGCGCAAGAACTGTTTCGACATGGTCATAGACCTGCAGAATAATAGAAAAAGCCATATCCTGGCATTTTCAAGCCTCGCGCACCTGCGTTATGGCTATGATAATAGAAAACTCTCCTTTCTTCTTAACAGGCGCATAAAGGATGACGCGCCGTATCTCGACCCGATAGAACATCAGTTCAGGGTCCTGAATGCCGCCGGCATAAAAGGCTCCGGCAAGACTCTGGAGCTGTGGCCTTCGGCGAACGATGATAAATATGTCGATAAATTTCTCGCGGACAACTGGATAAAACCTTCGCAGGACCTGGTCGGCATAAATGTAAGGGCCTCGGCAAAATGGGCCACGAAGAATTGGCCGCCTTCCTATATAGCGCAGTTGTGCGATAGGTTAGCGAAAGAGTTCAATATCAGGGTGGTCCTCACGGGTTCGAAAGATGATATCGATTTCACGGACAGGATAGTGAAATCGACAGCCGCCAAACCGGTAGTGGCCGTAGGGAAGACGGGCCTGTTGGAACTCGCAAGCCTGGTGAAACGTTTCAAGGTCTATCTCACGCCCGACTCCGCGCCGATGCACATAGCGGCCGCGATGGCCACGCCTTTCGTGGCGCTCTTCGGCCCGACGGACCCCAGGCGCCATGTGCCCGCGGCAAAAGATGTTGTCGTATTGAAAAAAGACCTGAGGTGCAGCCCCTGCTACAGTTCGCGCTGCATGAAGGATCTCAGGTGCATGAGGAAAATAACCGTGGACGAGGTATTGAACGCGATGAAGAAATTTTTGATCAAAGAGGCGACAGTTGAAAATATTACAGTTAACGACGCACATTAATATAGGCGGCATCGGCAATTACGTCTATTCCCTGTCGAAGGCACTCAAGGCCAAAGACGTGGGCTGTGTGGTGGCTTCCGCCGGTGGAGATCTTGAGAGTGAACTTGAAAAGCTCGGGATCGCGCAGGCCAGGCTCGACATAAAGACGAAGTCCGAACTGAGCCCAAAGGTATTGAAATCGATATTCGCCGTGAGATCGCTCATCGGACGCGAGAGTATAGACCTTATCCACGCGCATACGCGCGTTTCGCAGGTAGTCGCGCGCCTCGCCTCTAGTCTTGCGAAGATACCGTACGTGACGACATGCCACGGCTATTTCAGGAAGCGCATGAGGAAGGTGTTCGATACATGGGGCGCGAAGGTCATAGCGATAAGCGACGCCGTCAAAGAGCATCTCGAAGACGATTTTGGTTTGCCAGCCGGCAGGATAGCCCTCATATATAACGGGATCGACCTGGAGAGGTTCCGGAAGAATTATTCCGACGTCGAAAAGGGCACGGTAAAGAGATCGTTGGGCCTGAAGGAAGGGCCTGTCATCGGGACGATAGGCAGGTTTTCGGACGTCAAGGGCCAGCGCTTCCTTATCGAGGCGATGAAGGGGATAACCTCAAGGCGCCGCGACGCCCAATGCGTCCTGGTCGGCGGAGGTCCCGAAGAATTGAATCTGAGGAAACTGGCGAAAACCTTAGGCCTGGAAGGATCGATCCGTTTTGTAGAGCCGGCCCTCGATACAGAGAGGTTGCTGGCGATCATGGATGTATTTGTATTTCCTTCCGTCAAGGAGGGGCTCGGCATCGCCTTGCTTGAGGCGCTCGCCTCCGGAAAGGCATGTGCCGCTTCGGATGTCGGAGGCATCGGTAATATCATAAAGGATGGTTCGAACGGTCTGCTCTTCAAAGTGGGGGACGTTAAGGCGATCGAGGGCGCCGTGATGAGGCTTTTGGATGACAAACGTTTACGCGACGAGCTCGGCCGGAGCGGCAGGGAATCGATGACGGAAAAGTATTCTTTAGATGTGATGGCGGATAAAGTTGTCGGGGTGTATGAGGAAGTGATACGGGGTTCGGGGACATGAAGAAGATATTAATTTGGACATGCCTGGTGTTGGCAATACTAGCAGTTTTGGGAATCGTCTTTCTCAAGACGGCATACGTCGTTCCCGTATTGATGTATCACTCGATAGATGAAAGGGCCGGGGAGACAAAGCTATCTGTCACGCCGGAGTCGTTCGCCAGGCAGATGGAATTTTTGAAGAAGAATAATTATAATGTCGTCGGACTGGATAAGATAGCGGCGTACATGCAGGGCGAAGAGAAGGTACCGCCTAAGACGGTGGCGATAACTTTCGACGACGGATATTATAATAATTATAAGTACGCTTTCCCGGCCTTAAAGAAGTATAATCTACCGGCGACGATATTCGTCATAACAGATAAGATAGGCCGGGATGGATGGGTAGGGTGGAAGGAAATTAAGGAGATGGCCGATTTCGGCATCATGACGATCGGCAGCCATACCAAGTCACACGTGTGGCTTCCCACGCTGGATGACAAGAGGCTAAAGGCCGAGATTTACGGTTCAAAGGATATATTAGAGAAGGGGCTGGGCAGGAGAGTGGATTATTTTTGTTATCCTCTCGGGGGATACGATGAGCGTGTCAAGGAATATGTGAAAGAAGCGGGCTACAAAGGCGCGTGCGCCACCAATCCGGGAAGGTTCAAACCCGCCGACGATATCTACGCGATAAAACGCGTCCGGATATCGCGTACCTCCGACAATCTGCTCGTCTTCCGTATCGAATCGAGCGGGTATTATACGTGGGTGAAGGAGCATAGAGACGAGTAGTTATGAGTTGGGAGTTATGAGTTTGGAGTTAGGAGTTATGAGTTATGAGTAATAAGAGAATACTGATCGTGAATGTGAATTGGGTGGGGGATGTGATATTCTCGACGCCTTTTATCAGGGCGCTACGGGAGCGTTATCCCGACGCGTACATGGCGTGCCTTTTACACCCCAGATGCTCTCCGGTCCTGGAGGGTAATCCCCGCATTAATGAGATAATAATTTACGACGAGGAAGGCAGGCACAGAAGCCTGGCGGGCAAACTGAAATTGATAGCCCTTTTAAGGAAGAAGCGCTTTGACGAGGCCTTCATCCTGCACAGGTCCTTTACCAAGGCCCTCATCGTGTACCTGGCAGGAATAAAGGAAAGAATCGGTTATCCTACGAAGAATAGGCGGATGCTTCTGACAAAATGCGCCGAGGAACCGGAAGGCGACACGCACAAGGTCGAATATTTCCTCAATCTGGCGCGGGCAGCCGGGATCGAACCGCATGATAGTTCTTACGAATTCTTCATAAAAGATGAAGACGGAAAATTTATCAGGGATCTGCTGAAAACGAACGGCATAGGTGAAGGCGATAAGATAGCGGTGATATGTCCGGGAGGCAACTGGGATCCCAAGCGGTGGCCCAAAGAGAACTTCGCGCTTCTTTCGGACATGCTCATGGATAAGACGGGCTTGAAAATCGTCATATCCGGCGCGCGCAAGGACGTGAAACTCGCCGAAAATATAAGTGCGCTCATGAAGAATAAGCCCGTCATAACCTGCGGCAAGACTGACCTTAAACAGCTGGGCGCCCTGATGGAGAGGGCGGACCTCGTCGTGGCGAACGATACGGGTCCCATGCACATAGCGTCGGCGATGAAGGCAAAATTGATAGCGTTATTCGGCCCTACGTCGCCGGAGATAACCGGCCCTCACGGCGCCGGGGCCTACGTCGTGATCTCGAAATTCGATGAATGCGATATACCATGTTATGACGTTACCTGTACGGAAAACCGCTGCATGGCGGCGATAAAGATTGGGGACGTGTTCGAGGAAGCGGTTAAAATACTGGGGACAGATGACAATCGATAAAGCGCAGGTAAAGCGCATACTGGTGATAACGTTGAGCAACGTCGGGGACGTGATACTCACGACGCCCGTATTGAGAAGATTAGCCCGGGAATTTCCAGATTCCAGGATAGATGTGATGGTGGGGCCCAGCGGCAAGGAGCTATTCGAAAAGGACCCGCGGATATTCAAGGTAATAATCTATGACAAGCACCTGCCGATAGCCGAAAAACGCCGGCTTCAGTTAAAACTGAAAAAGCTGCGCTATGATCTCGTGGTGGACCTGAAGAATACCGTCTTTCCACTGCTCCTCGGACCGAAATACAGGACGGGAACCATACATGCGGCTCCTAAGACAATGCTCCATAGTAAAGACAGGCATCTCTATAAATTAAAAAGCCTGGGTATCGAAATTGACGATGAGGCCTATCATGTCCATGTTCCGAAAGAGGACGAAGAATATGCCTTGCGGATGGTGAGAGAGAATAATGTCATCGACCCGATCGTCGTCATGAATGCGGGCGCCAAGAGCCACTTGAAGAGGTGGCCTGCAGAGCATTTCGCCGCGCTTTCCGACAGGCTCATCACGGAATGCCGGGCGAGTGTCGTAATGGTAGGACTCGGCGAGGACAGGGATGTGGTAGATAAGGTATTGAGTAAGACGAAGAACAGGCCTTTCGACCTTGTAGATAAGACCAATATCCGGCAATTGGCGGCCCTCCTCAAGAAGGCAAAACTGCTGATAACGAATGACAGCGCGCCGCTCCATTTAGGCTGCAGTGTCGGCGTGAAGGTGTTGGCGCTCTTCGGCCCGACCGACCCCAGGAAATACGGGCCTACCGGAGAATTCGACATAGTGATGAATAAGAAACTCTTCTGTTCCCCGTGTGAAAGCGCGGTATGCAAGTATAATTATGAGTGCATGAAGCTGATCTCACACGAAGAAGTATTTGAGACGGCCAGGATGATGATAGAAGGATATGAATAAAACTCCAAACTCCAAACTCCAAACTCCAAACTATAAAAAGATCCTTTTAATACGGCTGGATAAGATGGGCGATATTATATTGTCCACGCCCGCCATAAAAGCGATGAGGAATGCCTACCCGAATAGCCATATCGCGTTCATGGCCCAGCCATATGTCCATGATATCCTGAAGGGGAACCCCTACCTTGATGAAGTCATACTCTATGACAAGAAGGAGAGAGAGAGGGGATTTTTCAGAAATCTTAGGTTCGTCCTGAAATTGCGGAAGAAAAAATTCGATCTTGCCGTGGCGTTCCATCCCTCGAACAGGACGCACATGATAACATTCTTTGCGGGGATACCCGAAAGGATCGGCTATGACAAAAAGATGGGATATCTCCTTACCAGGAGGATCCCTCATACCAAACAGTTCGGCCTGAAACACGAGATAGATAACGTCCTGGACCTCCTCAGGTACATGGGCGTCGAGGCGAAGGAGAAGGAGTTGTATGTATCGGTCGGGGAGCATAACGAAAGACACGCCGAGCACATATTCAGGGATAACGGCATAGGAAAAGATGATATCATAGTCGCGTTAAATCCAGGGGCGAGCTGCCTTTCGAAGAAGTGGCCATGGGAAAATTTCGTGAAGGTGGCCGATGGCCTTGCGGACAGACTCGCCGCCAGGATCGTGATCGTGGCGAGCGCGGAGGATAAGCCTATCGGCAATAAGATAGCGGAAGCTCTAAAGGCCAGGCCCATAGACCTGTCCGGCGCCACGACGGTGGGGGACCTGGCAAGCATATTGCGCCGGTCCAGCCTTCTCATATCGAACGATTCCGGGCCCGTGCACATGGCGAGCGCCCTCGGCACGCCGACGATAGTGATATTCGGACGCAGTAACCGCGGCCTTGCCCCGGCCAGGTGGGGCCCCACGGGAAAGCGTTCTAAGATTCTCCAGAAGGACATCGGGTGCGAGATCTGCCTTGCCCATAATTGCAAGAAAGGCTTCAAGTGCCTCGAGGCAATAACGGTCGAGGATGTACTTGATGCGGCGAAAACTCTTTTGGGAAAATAAGGTAGCGTAAAATATTTTGTGTCCTTCCGCCAAAAGGCAGCTTTACCGGTAAGCCTCCCCTCTCGGCCGAGTACCTCGCCGGAGGTAAAATTTTTCGGCTTTACCCAAGCAGGCGTTTACTTTTGTGGCCGCCTCCGCTTGCCGCTCGCTCGGATTAGGCATCCTCGCTCGCTGTGGATAAAAATGCGATGATAAAGCCTAAAACGCCATAATGTATCGCATTTTTATACAGTCGCTCCGGCGTACCACAAAAGTTCCGCCACACTAAGAAGCCGAAAAATTTTACTGTATTGACGATACGAAGGATTTTATGAACGGCCTAGTAAACCTAAACCGAAGTTATAGTGAGCACAATGAAAATGTTAGGTCTTTTGGGAAGAAGAAAAACGGTTATATATAACAATGTTTTGATATTAAAAGAACCGAGGATGTCTGAGCCCGCCTCCGGCGGGCGAGTTCCGCAGGTTCCCGTTTTTCGACTGAGCAAAAGACCGACCCGAGCGTAAGCGAAGGGGAACATTTTCCCTATAAGCTCTTTAGCATATTTGTGCGAACATAACTTCGGTTTAGGTTTAAGGCAGGACCCTAAAATTTCAAGATTTCAATATATTAACGAGATATAATATTATATTGACGCCATTGAATCTTATTGTTAGAATAATATGCTCAAAAGGACATATTTATGCCAAAGAGGGTCGATCTTAAAAATATAAGGACGATTCCGCTCGATTCCAGGAAGTGCAAGGTCTCGATAAAAGATTTCGCCGTACCCGGAAAAAAGAGAGCTTCTTTTAAGGATTTCTACGACTCCCTCCCGAATATTCTCACCAGCAATAACTTCAAGGCAATAGTCGAAGCGCTCGTAGCCGCCCATAAGAACGATAAGATGGTCATATTCATGATGGGTGCCCACGTCATAAAGTG
>JAQUQN010000057.1 GCA_028716065.1 Candidatus Omnitrophota bacterium | reverse complement strand
TGAGATACCGTACCTCTCTTTTATCTTTTGCGTCCGGATTAAGATACAGATACTTTTTAAAATGGTACGCTGCCTTCTGAGGATCGTGCATGTTCTTCTGGTAAAGCAGCCCCAGATAATAATGTATCTTGGCATTGTTCGGCCCGTATATAAGAGATTCTTTATAGGCGGCCATCGCTTCATCGAACATGCCCGCCTTGGTATAGGCGGTCCCTAATTCTTCATAAAGGGCGGCATATTTTGAGGCTGACTCTTTCGCTTCCTGCCTTTTCACCTGCGACCCGGCGCAGCCTGTTAATGACAGGGATATGACCAGGAACAAAACCGTTATCAGATTATTTTTCATAGATTTTTTAGCCCTTTCATCTTTATATTTATATTACCATCGGCGCTTTTTTTAACCGCCGCGCCTGAGGCCTTTTTGCTTTTATCCATAGATCCACCCACAGATTCTTTCTTCTTTAAGTCTATCTCCTTTATCTTATTATCTATGATGTCATCCTTGAGATCCTTGGGCAGCACATCGGGCGGATAGATGTCTTCCAGGGTGTGGTCTTCCACAGGCGCCTCGCCCGTTATTATATGGGGCGTAATGAATATTATTATCTCGGTATTCTTCTTCTCCGTGGTACGTTTGCCGAAGGCCATGCCAAAGAACGTCAGTTTGGACAAATATGGCCAGCCGCTGATATCATCAGTATTCTCTTCCTTCATGAGGCCGGCCAGCACTATCATCGTCCCGTCTTTCACCTTCACGACCGTTTCCGCTTCGGAGCTTGATACTATCGGTATCTGGCTCTGGAGATAAGTGGTAAGTGTCGATTCCACCGTGCTCACCTCCGGCCGTATCTTCATGACGATGAATCCATCGCTGCTGATGGAGGGGACGACGTTCAATTTCACGCCGACATCAACGAATTGCACGCTCTCCGAAGTGACCGTGGTCGTCTGCGCCTGGCTCAGGGACTGGCTCACATAAGCCTGGCGCGTGCCCACGAGGACCTTCGCCTCCTGGTTATCTACGACTGCGAGGCGCGGACGGGAGAGCGTCTTTGTATCGCCGTAAGTCTGCAAAAAATCTATAAGGGCGGTGTAATTCGTCTTTGAAAGAGTCCCGGCATATATCTGCTGGACCGGGCTCGTCAGTCCGGACGTGAAGAACCCCTTGAGGTCTATGGTGCCTATCTTAAGCCATTTCTGCCATGACTTCCCGGATAACATATACTGCCAGTCAACTCCGCGCTGAAATTGGTCATTGAGTATAACCTGCACTATCTCCGCCTCTATAAATACCTGGAGAGGGGCTGAATCAAATGCCTTAACCATGCGGCGTATCTTTGCCATCTTATTGCTAAGATCATATACAACTATCTTCCCCGACTTTTCATCCACCAATACCTCTCCGAGCCCCGGCGTCACCGCGGCCGAGAGATGCGCTTTTATGTCGGCAGGCTTCGCGTATTTAAGTTCAAAAGAGGCGGATTCGAGAGGCCTGTCCACGTCCATGATCGTCTCTTCCATAAGCCTGAGATTCTGCGGGACATCTATCATGAATATCGTCCCCGATGCCTCATCCGCGATTATCTTGCCTATGTCGGATTTCAGATTGCCTATCGCGGTAAAGACGACCGACGGTTTTGCGTATTTCAGCTTCACCACCTTCACCTTCCTGTTATCCGTATACTTCCTGCCGTAGAGCTTCTCGTATTCCTGGCTCGTCATCACATTTATGATGTCGCCCTTCCTGTAGGCGGCAAGGTCCTGGCTTAAAAGGATTATGTTGAAGGCGTCGTCGAATGTGAGGTTATTCAGATAGATGTTGACCCTGCCCGACACCCCCTTTGTGGGGACTATCGTGAAGCCCGTCTTCAGAGAGAGGACCTTCAGGAGTTCCACTATATCTATGCCTTTGAGGTCGAGGGATATCTTGGAATCTTTTTTATTATTTACGGCGGCCGCCTTCTGCGGCGTCCCGGGAGAAGCGGTATCGGCCGTTTCTTTGATAGCAGTTGCTTTATCCGCGGCGGGTGCGTCCCGTAAAGCCTGAGGCCCGTCTTCGGCCCGGACATGCGAGAAGACTGCCAGGCCGGCTATTATAAGGAAAGAGAGCGCTATGCGGGCGCATTTTTTTGTCATATGCCCACCAGCTTTTTGCGTATAAGGCTCAACGGATACCCTTCCTGCGAAAGGCGCGATATCTCCACCATCCTGCGCCTGACCTCGCCCTCATCATACATCCTCTGGTTTCCGCTCCTGCCGGAAAAGGGCAGCAGGCCTATGACCGTGTAATAGTTAAGGGTATGATATTTGATATTGAACTTCTTTACGACGTCCTGTGCGGATATCTTCTTCATAGAGAGATTGAATGATTTTAGCAGTTATAGTAGTTACTCAAATTATAATAAGTATAGCATGACCTGGGGCTAAAGGCAAATCTTTCGCATGATCCTTTATCACCTGTTTTTGTTGACGCGTCTGCGGTATGATGCGTGAAGGGTCCCCGTTACCTTCCCCGGCAGGCCGCGGCCCACCCTCTTTGAATCTACTCTTGTAACGGGCAGGACTTCGGCAAGAGAATTGGTGAGAAACAGTTCATCCGCTTTGAAAAGTTCGCGGACCGATACGGCCCTTTCCTCAACCTTCATCGGGAGGCCTTGCGCGATATCGATGATGACTTTCCTGGTAATGCCGGGCAGGATGCCGCTATCTATCGAAGGCGTTATGAGCGACTTGCCCTTTACTAAGAAGATATTGCTCGTAGCTGCCTCGGTTACGCAGCCTCCGGTATTGGTAAGGATAGCTTCATCGAAACCCCTCCCCTGCGCTTCAAGCCTCGCAAGTATATAAGGAAGGTAATTTAACGATTTTACACCGGCTATCATCGAACGGTCATTCTGGATGCCGGTCACCTTTGCGCTCAATCCATTCCTGAATGCCCAATCCGGATAACCCTCGAAATGTTTTGCCACTATGACCGTATTCGGTTTGAATGAGTCTTTGTGAGCGATGCCGAATCTGCCTTCGCCTCTCGTAACTATAAGTTTAACATAGGCATCGGACAGAGCATTTGCTTTCAAAGTATCGTTAACGATCTTTTTATAATACCCGCTGCCGTAAAGCGATCTCATCTTAAAAAGTTTCATCGACCTTAGAAGCCTGTTAATATGATCGTCCAGCCTGAAGATATTGCCGGAGTAGCTTCTCATCGTCTCGAATAGGCCATCGCCATACATGAAGCCTCTGTCGTATACCGGGATCTTCGCCTTATCTTCGTCGAGTAGCTTTCCGTTCATCCAGATCTTATACATGTCATCTCCGCGAAATTAGCGAACTCTCGATCTCCAGCGCATCCATGATGCCCTTTGCCTTATCGAGCGTCTCGTAATACTCTTTCTCCGGGTCCGAGTCAAAGACGATGCCGCCGCCTACCTGAAAGTATATCTTGCCGCCCTTTACTATCATCGTCCTTATCGCTATGGACGTATCCATATCCCCGTCGAATGAAATATAGCCGATCGCGCCCGTATATAGCGATCTCTTGACCGGTTCGAGTTCTTCTATTATCTGCATGGAGCGTATTTTCGGCGCCCCGGTTATGGAGCCGCCTGGAAACGCGGATAGGAGGCAATCTATCGGGCCGATCCCCTCCTTCAGCCTTCCGGAAACCGTTGAGACGAGATGAAATACGGTGGAATATTTTTCCAGCGTTATGAATTCCGCCGGCCTTACGGAGCCGTATTCGCATATCCTGCCCAGGTCATTCCTTTCAAGGTCGACTATCATTATGTGTTCAGCCCTATCTTTATAGCTCGCGAGAAGCTCTCTTTCATTAAATTCGTCCATGAGCGGGTCTGCCGAACGGGGCCTTGTCCCTTTTATCGGCCTCGTCTCTACGTAAGGCCCCTTTTTCATCAGAAATCTTTCGGGGGACGAACTTATCACGGTCACATCGCCGAAATTCAGGTAAGAAGAGAAAGGCGCGGGACTTGTCTCCCGCAGCCTGAGATAGAGATCATACGGTTCCATATTGAGGTCCGCCTCGAATCTCTGTGAAAGGTTGACCTGATATATGTCTCCCTTCCTTATATATTCTTTTGCCTTCTCCACGGTCTTCATATATTCTGTTTTGGAAAAATTCGATCTCAATCCGCTATAAGACGGCTTCCCCATCTTCTCCGGCTGCCGGCTGTCTCTGGATACCGAAGCGCCGCATCGCGTCACTTTATCATAAAATCCGATGATGCAGTCCGGGATGCCGATATCATCTTTCGCGATATCCGGCAGGGTTTCGATAAAATCCTTCATATCATAAGCAAAATATCCGACCCCGCCCGATGCGAACGGCATCATCTCCTCCGTACGGTCTTTGCTGAATCTGCCGAAGAGTTCCTTCAACACGGAGAAAGGATTGGAGCGTATATTTTCTTTTCTGCCATCTGCCCATTCAAGGGTAATTAAATCATGTTTGCTTTTAAATATCAGGAAGGGATCGGACCCCATGAAGGAATTTACACATAGGTTGCTGCTGCCGGCGGCGCTGTCGAGAAAGAAGCTGTAAGGCCTGTCCTTCATCTCCGTGAAGAGCATATGGGGGGATTGCGTATCCGCTGTCATGCCAGTGCCTCTACAAAGGCCTCGGTCAAGGCCTCTATGCCGGATATCATCTCTTCGCTCAAAGGTTCTCCGAAAGCGATGCTCCTCGGCTGGATAGATACCACAAAGATATTCAGATTGTCCCTGCCGGTCATGAGCAGGTCCGTAAATAACCTGAGAGAAGAGTTATGGGTTGAGAGGCCGGAGCCGGACACCTCCGCAAGAGACAAGACCTTGATGCTGCCGGGAGCCATTTTGAGATCGGCCGCATCGACAAGGACGATCGTATCGCAGGATGTGGTCAATATAGGAAATATATAATTTTCCGGGACAGTGCCGCAATCGAACAGAAAGGCCTTCGTATTCCTCTTCCTGAGGCCTTCTATGAATTTAGGGCCGCAGCCGTCATCGCCGCGCATTATATTGCCGATGCCTATTACGGCTACCGACCCCTTAAGCCTCTCTTTTATATCAGAACTTCTCAATTGTTACGCTTCTCCTGCACTTGGAACAGAGCACCTTGATCCTGTCGGACCTTATCAATCCGCCTGCAGGCTCCCGGCCGGCCCCGGGCTCTTGCCGGCGGGCGAGAAGGTTGTCTTTGACGGCCTGAAAGACGTCTTCGGAGAATCCGAGGTTTTTCAATGAGGATATGAATAAGGAAGGGTTTGAAAAAGCGAGCGGGCCCAACTTCTTCGCCAGCCATTCGAGATGGGCCCTGGCCGTGACAACATCGCCGCAGACCTCGCACAGAGCAAGCTCCTTATCATCCGTCTCGGAGACCATCTCTTTTCTGTCGAATCCCGCGAGGTCGAATTTCGTCGTATGCCTGATGCCGGGAGGCATATCTTCTTTCGTGGTGCAGAGCGCGCTGCACTGGCCGCAATAATGGCATTCGTCCAGATGCACCCTCATCCTGCGCACAGCCTTATCCTTGGTGACGGTATCGCGCATCTCTATGGCCCTTACCGGACAAACGAGGGCGCATGCCCCGCAGCCTATGCATCCCTCATTCGAATATTCCAGTTTTCCCCTGAATCTCTTCGCAGGTTCAATAGGTTTGATGGGATACTTTGACGTGTAGGGTCCCGACACCAGCGCCTTGACCGCTTCTATAAGCTCTCTTATCTTAGGATATCTCATAATCTTGATATTGACGAAATTAAAATAATTTTACTATATTGGACGCGTGCCTGGCGATGTTCCCGGTAAAGTCGAGCATGTCGAAGTACATATTGGCTGCCATAGGCGTGCATATCCCCTGAACCAGCCTCTCAAAATGCTCTTTTCTGTATCGCTCTACCAGGTCCTTGACATGAAAACCGTTGTCTATTATCTTATCTTTCAGTTCGCTCCTGCCGTTCCTGAGAAAGTCCCGCATCATGACGACAGACGATTCCATCACATCGAACGTTTCATTGAACTCACTTACGCCGAGGTCGCTGAATAAGAGGTGTTCCACAACCTTTATCTCTATCCTCTCTATAAGGCCGGTGGCCTCATCGCCCATCCGTTCGAGCGTCTCGACTACCTGTTCCGTAATGGCCAGGTCCTTCTTTTCTTTATCTGTCTTTACCGTCTTCGACAGCTCTATTATGTTCTTTGTGAGTATCTTCTCCATTTCATTTACCAGATGCTCTTCTTTCAGGGCCTCGGCCAATATCTCGAGCTTATTCTCCATGAAACCTTTCTCTATCAGGATAAGACTGTCATAAACCTTATCGGCCATCACCAGTATCCTGTCCTTAAGCTCGCGCGTCTCCATATTATCTCTCCCCCTTTTTCTCTTTGCCGTATGCATCCGTCACGGTCCCCTCCCAGGGCTTGACCCCCGAAAGATAGGCGCTTCTCGCCAGGGCATGCGCAGATACAGGAGCCGTTACTATTATGAATAAGAGGCAGAGAAGTGCCTTTATCCCTGTGGCGGAAAACCCTTTGAATAAAAATAGTCCCAAAAGTATGCCGCAGGTCCCGAGCGTTATGCATTTTGCCGAGGCCTGGAGGCGGTTGTATACGTCCGGAAACCTTATGAGGCCGAGACAGCCGAAGAAGTCGAATATGATGCCTGTTATTATAAGGACTATACCCGCATGCTCATTCATCGAAATCTTTTCCCTCCAGATACTTTGACAGCGCCATTATGCCTATGAAGCTCTGAAGCGCCCATGCTATACCTATATCTATATACCAATCCCTCCCGGTAGGAATGCTCAATATGGCGCAGAAGCCGACTATCAATATGCCGAGCATATCTACCGCTACCGCCCTGTCCGGAGCGGTGGGACCTCTCAGG
>JAQUQN010000056.1 GCA_028716065.1 Candidatus Omnitrophota bacterium | reverse complement strand
GATCTCCTCCAGCCGTCCGTCCCGAACTTTATCGCTCCCACTTATTTACCTCCTTTTTAAAATGATTACACAGATTTCTAAAGATGATTACACCGATTTTTTTAATCTGTGAAATCTATTTATGATCTGTGTAATCATAATAAATTGATTTGTCACACATTTTTTATTTTCTTTATCGCCTGCGCGTAATCCTTTTGCCCGAATACGGCCGTGCCGGCCACGAGGATATTCGCGCCCTTCTCTATTGCCTCGGGTGCGTTCATTTCATTTATTCCTCCGTCGACCTGTATATCCTTTTTGAATATTTTACGCAATGCCTCTATCTTGGCGGTACAGTCGGACATGAACTCCTGGCCCCCGAATCCAGGCTCGACCGTCATCACGAGCACCATATCCACCATCTTCAGGAGAGGCTCTATCATCCTGATGTCAGTTTTGGGTTTTATCGAAACGCCGACCTTCTTCTTGAAATACCTGATCAGTTTGATTATCTCCGTAGGGCGCTCCTCGACCTCCGCATGAAATGTTATTATATCGCTTCCCGCCTTCGCGAAACTTTCGACATACCTCTCGGGGTTATCTATCATGAGGTGAACGTCCAGCGGTAGTCTCGTGACAGGCCTGATAGACTTCACGACGACCGGCCCTATGGTGATATTGGGGACGAAGTGGCCGTCCATGACATCGACGTGTATCCAGTCGGCTCCGGCCTCTTCCACATCCTTTATTTCCTGTCCCAGTTTGGAAAAATCGGCTGATAATATGCTCGGCGCTATTAGAACTTTCTGCATCTTCCCCTCCCTCACAACTCCCAACTCATCCGCCTTCGTGTATCGGGTTAATCAACGTAGATAGCCTTCGGCGGATGTCCGCCGTACGCTATCTTCTATGTAATACCCAATACAGGAAGGCGGACACAACTCATAACTCATAACTCCCAACTCATCCGCCTTCGTGTATCGGGTTAATCAACGTAGATAGCCTTCGGCGGATGTCCGCCGTACGCTATCTTCTATGTAATACCCAATACAGGAAGGCGGACACAACTCATAACTCAAAACTAAACTCTATGTGATGCTATCGAATACACCCTGCTTATATCCTCAAGCGTGACCACGCCTATGACTTCTCCGTTCCTTACCACGGGTAATGCGCTCATCCCGCCGGCCTGCATGGCGGCATGCACCTTGATGAGCGGATCCGTCTCTTTCACGACAGGAAAACTCTTGCGCATGATATCGCCCACCTTCTTCTCCATGCCGTGCTGATGGATGCCGCTTATTATATCCTGCCTGGTGACAAAACCGACAGCTCTACCGCCTTCCATCACGGGAAAATCTTCCTGATGCGAGTGAAATATCAGCTCGAGGACCCTGGAGAGAGTCGCGTCCTTATCCAAAGTTAAAAAATCGCGGGATAGTATATCGCGAACCCTGAATTTTTTCAAGGTCTCTTTGACGTCGACCTGCATCTCCTCGCCCGAAGCCGCCATGTATATGAATATGGCTATGGCTATCAGTATTATATTGAACCGGACTATCCCGAAATAGGCGAAGGCCAGAGCGAATATATGGCCGAAGTTGACCGCTATTCTCGTCGCCTTCTGATAACCTACCTTCTGGGCCAATATAGACCTCAGTATCCTTCCGCCGTCCATGGGAAACGCCGGCAGAAGATTGAAGGCGGCCAGTATGAGGTTTATCCAGTAGACATACGCTATCGTGAGCGGCCACGTCGCTGTAGAAAGCGGATGGAGCAACGTCTCAGCTCCCAGTAGAATTTTGAGCGGAAAATAGAATACCAATACTATAACGATATTGAAAAGAGGGCCAGCTATGGATATCAGTAATTCGTGAAGCGGTTTTTCAGGCATGCCTGTCATCGACGCAATGCCGCCTATCGGCAAGAGCGTTATCTCGCGCACCGTTATGCCGAAACGCTTGGCTACCAGCGAGTGGCAGAGCTCATGCATCGTCACGAAAAAGAATATGGCCACGAGGATAAAGAGCCACTTGACTCCCCCCGACAGGAACAGCAAGAGGAGAAGCAGGAACGTCACGTGTATGTTTATGGATATACCGAAAATCCTGAAGAGCCTGATCGATCCCTTCATGACAGCTGAAGCGTCCTTTCCACTTCCTTGCTCTCCTTTACCGGCCCTATGATGGCCAGGTTCATCTTCTCATTACAAAATATTGCCTTCGAGACCCTCATGATATCTTCCGCGCTAACGCTCTCTATATTATCGAGGATCTTCCTGACGCTGAAATCTTTTTCACCCGAGACTATCTTTTCTCCGAGCCACAGCATGAAACTCATCGTCTCTTCAAGCGCAAAGAGCAGCTGCCCCCTGTAATATTCCTTTGCGCGGCGTAACTCCTCCTCCAAAACCGGCTCTCTCCTCATGGAGTCCAGTACCTTTAATATGACCTCGAGCGCCTTGACTAACTTTTTCTCGTCCACACCGGCGCTTATCACGAACGCGCCCGTATCCTCGAATTTTCTGAGGCTGGAGGATATCTCGTAACAGAGAGCCATCTCGTCCCTCACTATGTGAAATAATCTCGAGGACATGTTGGCCCCGAGGAGGATATTGACAAGGCTCAAGGCATACCTGTCCGGATTGAACCTGTCAAGGGAATGGAACCCTAACGCAAGATGCGTCTGTTCAGTCTGCTTGAAATTTATCTTCAGACCCTGCCTTTTCTGCTCTCTCCTGAATTTTTTGAACGGCGGCGCGTCTTTGCCTCCTGAAGACGACAGGTATTTACGCGACAATTCCAGAAGGCCCTCCTCTTTAAGCAGGCCCGTTCCCACCAGAAGCATGTTCTTCGGATTATAATATGTCTGCCTGTAAGATTCTATGTCATCCTTTGTCAGGGACCTGACGCTCTCCTCGCTGCCGGCAAGCGGCATGCCTAAAGGTTCGCCCGGCCATAATAACTCGCTCAAGACCTCATGGACGTAATGGCCCGGGATGTCCTTATACATGTTTATCTCTTCTATGATGACGTTCTTCTCTTTCTCTATCTCCTCTTCGGCCAGGCGCGGGTGCAGGACCATGTCGCTCAAGATGTCCACTCCGAGCCCCATGTCCTTTGCCAGGAGTTTTACGAGATAACAGGTAAATTCTTCGGTCGTGAAACCGTTAAATGTGCCGCCGCGGCCCTCTATATCTTCCTTGATCCTGCGCATGTCTCTGGTCTTGGTCCCCTTGAACAGGAGGTGCTCCAGAAGATGGCTTATTCCGTTATTCTTCGTATCTTCATGTCTGCCGCCAGCGCGTATCCATACCCCTAAAGAGACCGACTCCATGTGGCTCATCGACTTGGTCGCTACGACCAGGCCGTTATCCAGCCTTTCAACTTTATACATTCTTTTCTCCTTCAACGCGTTTTGATGCTTTCATGAAATCGAGGTAATTCTGCAAGATCAACTGCGCGGCTATCTTGTCGGATAAACGCCTGCGTTTCGACCTGCTCATGTCGCCTTCCAACATTATATTCTCCGCCTGGAGGCTCGTAAGCCTTTCGTCCCATTTTCTTACCGGGACCTTCACGATGGCCGCCAGCTTGTCGATGAACTCCATGACCTCTTTAGTCTTGGCGCTATGGCTGCCATTCATGCTTATCGGCAGCCCCGCGACTATCTCGGATACGCCGTTTTGGACCGCCATACTGTCTATCTTTTCAAGATCGGACTTGAGGTCTTTACGCTCTATCGAATCGCGCCCCTGCGCCGTGAGGAGCAATTCATCGCTCAGCGCTACTCCTATGCGTTTCGTGCCTATGTCCAGCCCCATGATCCTCATAGGATCCCTACCACTTTACCTTTTCGTTCGACGAAACTCCGTGATTCTCGCCTCAATATCTCTTTCAAGCTGTCAAAATTACCTATATCGTGCCATCCGAAGGCGGCCTTAACGCAATAAACATTACGGGCCTTTTCCATCACAGCGTAGTCGATCGATATATCCGGTAAATCCCTGAATGATCTTTCCAAATGTTCTTTCTCAAACTTCGTTATTCCCTTGAAGATCCCGGGCGCCGTCCTCATGACCGTCTCGAGCAACGTACTGGCTTTAAATATGAACATTCCTGAATTCCAAAGATATCTTTTGCTCTTAATAAACTTTTTTGCAGTCTTTAAATCCGGCTTCTCGGTGAATCTTTCAACTTTAGATATATCCCTATCTCTGGTCTCTGGTCTCTGGTCTTTGGTCTTTATATACCCGAACCCCGTCGCCGCATATTCCGGCTCAAGCCCTAAAACTACCAGGGCATCCTTATTGCGCTTGACAAAATCTATCCCTTTCCTTAATACGGCCAGATACTTCTTTTCGGATGTTATGTAGTGATCGCTCGGCAAGACCACCATGACGGCATTGCCGAACCTTCTTTTCAGTATCGAGGCGGCCAGTGTTATCGCCGGAGCGGTATTTCTCGAGACGGGCTCAAGGACCAGGTTATCAGCACGAAGAGATGGAAAATTATTCCTTACGACGCTTGAATGGTTCCGGCTCGCCAGAACCATTATATTTTCAGGAGGAATAATTTTATTTATCCTATCAACCGTCCTCCTGAACATCGTCTTATTATCTTTCGTTACCGACAGAAACGCCTTTGGTTTCGCGTCCGTCGATAACGGCTTCAGCCGCTTTCCCTTTCCTCCGACAAGAATAACAGCGTAGACCTTGTTCCTTGACCCTTGCCCCTTGACCCTATTCCCCATGAACCGCCTTCGCTAATCTCTTCACGAAACCCGAAACTTTCGAAATCAGATTCTTCCTATTTTTAGAATTCTTCTCTATCAATTTGACGATGGCGCTTCCGACAATGACTCCGTCTGAGATCCTGGCTATCGCCTTGGCCTGTCCGGGATTTGAAATGCCGAAACCGACACATACCGGCGTCTTGGTAATGTTCCTCATCTGACGCACCTTACCGGCTATCTCGACCGGCAGTCTCTTCCTGGCGCCCGTAACACCGGTCAACGATACATAATAAATAAAACCTCTGGAATCCTTGGCTATGCGGCGCATCCTCTCTTTTGTGGAGGTGGGAGCGGCCAGGAATATCGTAGCGATATCTTTACAAGCGGCGATCTTCCTGATATCCCGGGCCTCCTCGCACGGCAAGTCGGGGATTATTACACCGTCAACACCGTACCTGGCGCAGTCGCCGGCGAAACTCGTCAAGCCGTGCCTCAAAACAGGATTATAATAAGTCATGAAGACCAGGGGTACACCGGACCTCTTCCTGATACGGCCAACCATCCTGAATATCCTGTCGAGATCGACCCCTTCTTCAAGCGCTCTCTGTGATGCCGCCTGGATCGTAGGCCCGTCGGCAAGCGGGTCGGAGAAAGGTATTCCGAGTTCGATTATATCGACACCCGAGTATTCGAGCGCGGAGACGAGCCTTTCCGTCATCGCCAGATTCGGATCGCCCGCCGTGATGTAGGCTATGAACGCTTTCTTCTTACGCCTTTTCAACTCCTTGAATTTTTTATCTATCCTATTCATTTTTTTATCTCTTTCAGCATTATTGGATAATTCAACATCAGTTCTCCGTTCAAAAATATCTCAACCCAGTATTTACCGGGATCGGGAAAGACCAGATTATTGAAACGCGAAATAAGAGTGTGGTGGCCGTCGATATCTTTAAGTTCAAACGGTTGATCCTCCGTCTGAAAAACTATCTTTTTGTCTTTCGTATTGACGATGCGTATCCTCTGGGTAAAATTCCCTTCGCCCTTACACCATCTGTTCGCGACAAATAAACTCGAATGCCTTGCGGGAAATGTCGGCGCGTTTATCGCCTCGAAAAGGCCCAGGAGCATGAACTTCCCGTTATCCTCCCTCCTTACGTCATCGCACAGAACTGAAAATTGCAGATTCGGCTTTATATCCATTTTGGCCAATCCTATAATACTCCCCTGACTATATCAATATCCTTATCGCCCCTGCCCGAAAGGCAGACGACGACGATCTTGCTCTTCGGTAATCGCTTCGCCAATTTCGCGGCGTAGTATAGCGCGTGCGAAGATTCAAGCGCGGGGATTATCCCCTCTATCTTGGTCAGCATCTCGAAACCCCGAAGCGCCTCTTTATCCGTGACAGCGACGTATTCTACGCGGCCTGTCTTTTTAAGATAGCTGTGTTCCGGACCGACACCCGGATAATCCAGGCCTGCGGATATAGAATGCGCTATTTTTATTTGTCCATCCTTGTCCTGCAGGATATAGCTCTTCGAGCCGTGAAGCACGCCGATGGAACCATCGCACAGAGTCGCGGCATGATGCCCCGTCTTCAGACCCAATCCCGCGGCTTCGACACCGACGAGCCTGGACCTGTCATTCAGGAAGGAATAGAAGATGCCCATTGCGTTACTTCCGCCTCCCACGCAGGCAACGACGTAATCCGGCAACCGTCCCGCTTTACGCAGGATCTGCTTTCTCGACTCCTCTCCTATAACGGCCTGGAAATCCCTCACCATCATCGGATAAGGGTGCGGCCCCGCGACTGAGCCGATAACGTAATATGTCGAACTCACATTCGTCACCCAGTCCCTTATCGCCTCATTCATGGCATCTTTTAATGTCTTCGACCCGCTATGGACAGGGGTGACCTTCGCGCCCAACAGCTTCATCTTGAATACATTTATCGCCTGCCTCTTTATATCCTCATCACCCATGAATATTTCGCACTCTAAACCGAACAGGGCCGCTACCGTGGCCGTCGCGACACCATGCTGGCCTGCCCCGGTCTCGGCGATTATCCGCTTCTTCCCCATCCTAATTGCAAGAAGCGCCTGGGCCAAAGTATTATTTATCTTGTGGGCTCCCGTATGAAGCAGGTCTTCGCGTTTAAGGTAAATCTTCGCCCCTCCCGTCTCTTTGGTCAGCCGTTTGGCGAAATATA
>JAQUQN010000055.1:2479-7011 GCA_028716065.1 Candidatus Omnitrophota bacterium | reverse complement strand
AATAGTTGCCTTCCGGGCCTATTACTGCGGATTGGGTTATATTGGTGGTTCTTACTATCTTATCGCTAAGGCGGTATATCTCCTTATTTTCATCCCATGACTTGTCCTCATCGAACTCCAGGCCCAGGGTGGATGCCAACATTTCCACCGCCAGGTCTTCGGCGTAATCCCCCGCCACTTTTTCGTTCTCGCCGAAGGCATGATGTTCGCTTAAGTATCCGTATGCCTGAGGATCGGCCGGCACGGCGCAGCCTATGCTGGCGGCTATGAGACGATGCGGTTCGCATGCGGAGCACCTCGACATGACGGCATATGTTATCATCCCGGGGATCAGTTCCTTCAATCCCTCGTTCAGGGATATGACGCGGCATTCAGGAGGCAATATGCTCGATACGTGGACAAGGTTGCATTTTTCTATCCCCGCGGCCCTCAGCGCCAACTCAAAACTTCGCAGTTCCGCCTTGTGCGTACCGACGCCTTTGGTGAAGAACATCTTTTTGGGGACCATTAAATTCTTTCTCGGCACCAGTATCATTGTGAGTTTCCCTTATTTTTTGCTGGAAAATACATAGCCCAATAATCTGTATATCAGTTTTGCGGCAAGAAAATCGGAGGCGATCTGGCCCTTTATGGGACAGAGTTCCACCACATCAAAACCGACTATTTTTTTATCCTTGGACACTTCCCTGAGGAGGTCCAGCGTCTCATACCAGCCGATGCCTCCAGGTTCCGGCGTGCCCACCGCCGGCATGAGGGATGGGTCAAATATGTCGAGATCGATGGTTATGTATACATTTTCTGTCAAACAACTGGACACCCGGTCCTTCCATAGCGGCATCTCTAAAATATCGTAGACGTTTATGGTCTTCACCCTGCCGTTTGCCTGGGAGGCAATAAAATCTTTCTCCTCCTTCGCCAGGGATCTAACCCCTACCTGTACCAACGGGCATATTTCGCTGATCCTTCGCGCCGCGCAACCGTGGTTGAATTTGGACCCCCGATACTCGTCCTTCAGGTCATAATGAGCGTCCAGCTGTAAAACCGAGAGGTTCGGAAATGCTTCATTAACGGCCCTGACGACGGCCGGTGTTATCGAATGCTCACCGCCTAATATGACGGGGAATTTACCCGCCTTCAAAACATCCTGCGTGGCGTGATAAAGCTTCTCCATCATCTCTTCCGGCTGAATACCTTCCAGGCCGGGTATCTCCATGGTATGGATACCGACCTTGAAAGTCTCCTGGTTTAACTCATCATCAAAAAGCTCTATATTTTCGGAGGCCTCTATTATGGCGGCAGGGCCTGACTTCGTCCCTTTGATATATGTCGTGGTCTTTTCATAAGGGGCCTGCACGATGGCTACCTTGGACTTCTTGAAACTCGCGTAATCTTCTCCGAGAGCCGCGAAATTTTTCGACGGCGTCTGGGAGTTATTAGAAGGTGTTATTATTATCTTCTCTTCCATATAAGGTTCCCTATCGTCATTTAGAGCCCAATGTAGAGGTAAGGGCCAGTATCTTCTCCGCCCGGTTTTCGTCAAGAGTTCCCACGCCGCAACTGGGAGTGACCAGTGACGAGATGGCCTTCTTGTCGATGCCCTTCTCCGAAAGAAGTTTCATGTCGTCCTTCAGCCTTGACCTCAGTGTCTTCTCCGTCTCTTTGTCGATGGCGTCGGAACTCGGAACTATACCCCACGCTATCGCCCCCCCTTTTTTCAGGAATGCTTCTATATCGCGCGAGTAAAGAGAGAACTCTTTCATGAAATTATATGCGTCGAAACTTAATATATCGATACCGCGCTTCAGGAGAAAACCCCAGTCCGTATTTCCGCAGCAGTGTAATCCGGCAAGGGCGCCTTCGGCCTTGATGCACTCTACGAGCTCATCCAACCTCTTGGCCACCTCTTCTTTATTTATGTTCACGTAACTGGAACCGATGGAGACCAGGTACGGCTCATCTATGAATATTATTACCTTCGGGAATACGGCCTTCAGTTTCTTTATCTGCCAACGCGCCTTCATCGTGAGAACCTTCGTCAGTATCTCAAAAAGGTCCTTATCGTAAATGACCGATTTCTTGTGCTCATCCGTAAGCGAAAGCCCGTAACTCACCGGCCCGGTTATGTGGCCTTTGATGAATTTTATATCCTTGCCGTTACTTTTAAAACAATCCAGAAATTCGTAAAGGCCGGCGGCGTAATCTTTGGAAATCTTGAAAAATTCCAGATCCCCGTCGACATATTTCGCGTAAACGTTTTCGATGTCGGCCGCGACACGGGACGTATCTATGTGAAATTTCTTGTTCTTTTCATCGAGGACCAATCCTGGCAGGCATTCGGAAAACTGGACATACATGCTTTCGAAAAAAGACCTTCTTGGAAGCTGCGGCCAGAAAGGAATTCTCAAGAAATTATCTAGAATTACTTGGCAGGCTTTCTTTGAGTCTATGAATGGAACACTACCTATACCCGTGGCGTCAAAGTTAAATGTCAATTTATCTGTTTCGCCTCCCATTCGCTAAGGCGCTTTATCCTCTTGAGCATGTTGGGATGCGTGCTCAAAAGCTCCATCAACCTGTTTCCGAAATTGAGCGAGACCTTCTTGTCCTGAAGAACCTTAAGCTCATCGTCGGATATTGTCCCGGACCTGTCCAGGTCAAGCTGCCTTAAATCGTTGAACTCGCTCGCCGCCCGTGAGGGGTCATTTACGAAAAATGCCTTCAGCCCTTCGGCGTCCTTTATCGCCTCCTTATTCATCCTGGCAGAGCCATAGACCAACTTGTATAGCGCCGACGCCAGGCGCGATGGCTTGTTACCCAGATCGATCGAACCTTTATCAGCGAAATACTCCCTGATCCTTGAAGCATACAATACCAGAAGATTCGTCAGAAAGTAAAATACGAAGGCCATCAACCCTACGAGCGCTGTGTTGCCTCCTCCGCTCCTCTGGCGCCTTCCTCCGAAAAAGAGAAATTGCCAGGCGATCCTGTAAAGTATCATCGGGATGACCGAAAGTATGGTTATTGTGAGGACGTCCCTATTCTTTAGATGGCTCATCTCGTGACCGAGCACTGCCCTCAGTTCTTCCTGGTCCAGAAGCTTGAGTATGCCTTCGGTCACGCAGATCCTTCCGTCCTTGCGCGTGCGGCCGAAAGCAAAAGCGTTGGGGATCGATATTTGCGCTATCCCTATCCTTGGAACGGGAATCCCGGCCCTCTCGGCCAGGGAACGTATCATGCCGTGAAGTTCGGGATATTCGCTATCCTTTATATATCTTACACGCATCGACCACTCGACTATCTTCGGGCCGAGCATGTACTGCGCGAACATTATGACGAATGACAGGACGAGGTAAAAATAAAAATTGCTTACCCCGAGAGAGTAGCTCACCATCGAGATGATGGCATAGATAACGGCAAACATAACCGCCATCAGTAAATACATCCGCATCTTGAGCCACCACATCGAATACCTCCCTACCGCTTAAAACTGCGTCTGTACCTTCAGTACCCACTCCTGGTAAGCGGTCGTATTCTTTCCCCAGAGCGTGGCGCCGTACTGGAATTCCAGGTTGAACAATTTATTACCCTTTCTCAAGACGCTGTCACCGCCGAATATGGCCCAGACAAACCCAAGACGGCCTATACCGTAACTCTCTTTTATGCTGCCCGTACCTGGGTTACATTTATATCCGTCTATCTCACCTTTTAATAAAAGCCAGTTGAAGGGCCAGAAGCCGCCTTCCACGAAATACGGTATGTCGCCGCAGACGTGCCTCGTCCTCCATCGGTAACCGGTCTCGGCCCCGAGATAACACGGCAATTTGTAACTGGGCGTGATGGGTACATCGAAAGTCTTTCCTATCAGTATCCTCTGCTCCACAGCATCATCGCCATAACCGATAGACGGCTGGTTTTGAAAAGCAGGATCTTCGCCGTGAAAATTTCCGTAGCCGGGATATATGAAGACTTTTGTCTGCGTGCTCAGAACAAACGGCTTCTCCATGAAACGTAGCCTGCCGCCCATCTTGATATTGGTGATGCCGTGGTGCTTTCTGGAAAAATCCTCTCCCCAGGCAATTGGCCTTCCATACTCTTTGTAATGGCCTTCTTTGTATTCTATCGAAAACATGCCTGTGAGCCAATCCGTGACACCGTACTCTAGCTTCGGCTCCTGGACAAATTCCCAGCTCCTGGCATTATTGTTAAGAGGCTTCCTCTTGCCCTCATGCGTGAATTGCCGCTTGGCATAATCCCACTTCATGTAGTATTCGCCCCATACCTTGTATTTCGGCAATGTCCACGCGCCAGCGAAGGCCTTTTCTATACAGACGAATGAAAAAACGGTAAGCGCCAAGAAAATAGCTATCTTCTGCTTTCTCATACAATAGCCTGCCTTTCGTTAAATGTAATATATTGTATATTATTTTGATACTAGTATACATTATCTATATATATGTCGTCAAGAAGGAATATGGGGGTAAAATATTTTGTGTTCTTCCGCCAAAAGGCGGCTTTACCGGTAAGGTTCCCCT
>JAQUQN010000055.1:0-2379 GCA_028716065.1 Candidatus Omnitrophota bacterium | reverse complement strand
GGGCGTTCACGCGAAATTCGTGAACGCCCCTCTATCTGATTATCTTAAAAATTACTGTTTCAACTCTTCAGGAACCTTTTCCTGAGTCACCATTTTCGGAGTAAAGGTATATCCCAAATAATCGCCCTGAGTCAGCTTGCTTTGCACATCCAGCCGCTGGTCCAGTTCTGTCTGAGCTGTAGAGGATTGAGCGGTTTTAGCCACCGATTCCTCATCCGGCGTACTCTTGGATGCCTTCGGTTCCTCCCCACCCAGGGTCTGCATCGAGCCGCCTTCCGTTTTGAGCAACCCTGAACTCCCCGGAGGATCCAAGGGGGCTAATAGGTCCGTCTGGTCAAGCGTTGGCGCGCCCGCGGGCAGTTCGTCATAATACTGAAGCGGGGCTCCGCTCGCGGTACAGAGTACATATTTGCCATCCGGCCTTAATTTCACTATATAATCGCCTGCCTGATAACCGGGCCAGGTGCTATTATACAAATACCAGTATGTATAATAACCGGCTGGTGCCGACGGATAATCGCCGTTCTGCCACACAACTCTCTTCTTCTCCACGACCTTTTTATCGCTCGGCCTGACGTAATACAATATGCCTTCCTGTTGAGTGCCAGCACTGTCGTACCTTCTCATAATCTGAGCTTTATACGTACCGTCGGCGTCACGCAGGTAGGTTTCGCTATAGGTATAAGTAGCCACCACCGGGCCCTGCCACCAGTCTAGGCGGTAGGCCTTCTTCATCGAAAGATGGTCGGTTCCCTCATGATAAGAATATTCGTATGACAATTCGTCATTTACCGACGAGGCCCTTCTTGTCTTACTGACCCTGCCGTAACCCTGGCCATTCCAGTCTTCATTGAAATATTCATAATGGATAAGGCCATCAGAGTCGGCAGACACGAGCGTCTTCGATTTCAACCTGTTGTCCTTGTCGACAGTATAATACCAATACGTTGCGTATAGATTTGTCCAGTTATCGTCCGAATAGGCCTGCTTATGTGACAGGAGATAAGTGCTCAATGTATAGGAGTAATCGTAGGTATGCGACATCTCTCCGTTCAAGGGCGTGAGCCTCTTAGTCTTATCCACAAGGCCGCGATTGTATATTTCATTGCCATAATGGTAATAGATATTGCCTGCGGCATCCGGATCGACGAGCGTCTTGGACTCGACAGAGTTATAATAATCGTTATAGTAAGTATATGTTGCCACCAGGATTGTCCAGTTTGCGTCTAAGTATGCCTTCTTCTCGCGGAGCTTTCCGTCAGCGTCGTCATAATAGGTATAGCTGTAGGTCAATTCACCGTTAAGTGCGGTCTTTCTCTTCGATCTGTCTATCCTGCCGTGACCTTGAGAGTTCCAGTCTTCAAGGATATAGTGGTAATAGATATTACCGCTCGCGTCGGGTATGGAGAGGACTTTCGTCTCCCAGACGTTCAATGCGTTATTGTAATAATTATATGTGACCTTTATGGCGGTATTATCTTCCAGATATTCGGTCGTGGCTCTTGACGCTATCCTGTTATAGGTGTCGTTATAATAGGTATAAGTCGCAAGCAGGTTTGTCCAACCTGCGAAACGGTATGCTTTCACAGTAGAGATACGCGCCGTGCCGGCGTAATATGAATATTTAAACGATCTTTCGCCATATTGATTAGCGCCATTATGCTCCGACTTGCTTATTCTGCCGTAACCTTCGCCATAACCATCGCCGTTAAAATCGAAAGATTCATTCAGGAAATAATAGGTCACAACCATACAGGGTATGGCAGATGAGCTAATCCTTTTGGTTTCTATCCTGCCCTTGCTATTGTATGTAAAGCTGAAACGTGGATCTGTCTGACCGGGTTCGCTCCACGCAAAATCTTCGGGGGAACTATATACAGTTTTACCGATATATTTACCGTTAATATTATATTCATACCTCACCAGTAATATGCCGTTAAGCGTATATTCGGACACATATCTCCACTGGTTGGTGCCCGCGAAATAGTCCGTGAAGAGCTTGTATATTCCGTCCGGACGCGTCTCCTTTATCAGGTGGTAGCCGCTGGCGGGATCCGAATACTCGTATATAGTACTCATCGGGAAATGCTGGCTCGTGTAATCGGTAATAAATCGCGCATGGTCCGCATCGTAATAATCGGAGAATATCTTGTAAGTGCCGTTCGGCCGCGTCTCTTTTATGAGATGGCCGTAATCATCATCGGGATCAGGTGTTCCGTTATCATGAACGTTGGTATCGTCATATTCATATATAGTACCGTCCGGCATCGTCTTGGTATGCATTCTTCCGGAGGGAATATAGTATGTGTAAACCGTTCCATCAGCCTCGGTCCTTTTGATCAGATGGCCGTCCGTATCAAATTCCGAAATGGCTATCAA
>JAQUQN010000054.1 GCA_028716065.1 Candidatus Omnitrophota bacterium | reverse complement strand
TAAGATAATTAGCGGTCTCGCTTCGTCCAATGAAAGATACCCGGCTCAGAGTTTCGGTTTTTCTAAAAGTTCTGACATATACGCGGCCGATATAATAATGGACAGATTTACCGTTTCTTTCTCGGCTATCTATAAAAGTAAGATGCTCGGCAAGATTTCGCTTAAGATCCCCGGAAGACACAATGTATTGAACGGCCTGGCAGCGATACTCGTTGCGCTCGACCTCGGTCTTGAATTTGATGAGATAGCCGGATCTATAAAAGATTTTCGCGGGACCAAAAGAAGGTTTCATCTGAGGGCCGATTCGGACGGCGTGATGCTCATAGAAGATTACGCGCATCATCCCACGGAAATAAAAGCCGTGATCGAGGCGTGTTCCAACTGGAAGAAGAGGTTGATCGTGGTATTTCAGCCGCACAGGTACTCGAGGACTCTGTATCTTGCGGATGGTTTCGGAAAATGTTTCAACGGCGCCGATAAGCTTGTATTGACGGATATTTATGCCGCCAGTGAAGAACCGATCGAAGGTGTATCGGTAAAGAATATCTATGACAGGGTGAAATCCAATGGCCTGGTCGATGTCTCCATGATGAGCAAGGATGTGATAGCCGATCATCTCATGAAGATCAAAATGGCCGGCGATATGATACTCATTCTGGGGGCAGGGGATATAAAAGACGTGGCGAACGAATTGTCTGAAAGGTTGAATAAGGTTCTGGTCAGATGAATAGGGATGTCATAACGGACCTTAAGGGTTCGGTCAAGGGAAAGATAAGGTTCAAAGAACGCCTGTCGGGCCACACGTCCTTCAGGATATGCGGGCCGGCCGATATCTGGGTCGAAACACGTGATATAAAAGATCTGGCAAAAATACTTTTGTTTGCCAAGAGACACAATACGCGCGTCTTCGTGGTCGGAGGCGGCACGAATATCCTGGCCGGTGATTCCGGATTTAAAGGCATGGTGATACATCTCGGTTCGCCGATTTTCAAGAAGGTGGATATTAAAGGCACTCTCCTAAAAGTAGGGGCGGGTTTCAATGTATCCAGGCTTGTCAGGCTTTGCTGCGAAAAAGGCCTTGAGGGGCTGGAATCGCTCATCGGTATACCCGGTTCTGTCGGCGGCGCGGTCTTCATGAACGCCGGAGGTTCGGCGAACCCTGTCTTTAAAAATATAGGGGATCATATCGTCTCCCTGAAAGTGATGGACTATTCCGGAAAGGCCAAGATTCTAAAGAAGAAGGATCTAAGATTCGGTTACAGGCGTTCAAACCTGTCCTCTTATGTAATATTGGAAGCCACGCTGCGGCTCAAGAAGCAGAAGAGTTTTGTGTTAAATTCGAGATGCGCGAACTTTTTGAGCATGAAAAGGAATAAACAATCACTTGACATGCCGAGCGCCGGATGCGTATTTAAAAATCCGAAAGATTCGCAGTTTAGCTGCGGACAGATGATAGACATGTTGGGCCTGAAGGGCACCGTAAGCGGCGGCGCTCAGATATCCGAAAAACACGCGAACTTTATAGTTAACAGAGATCGCGCCAGTTCAGGCGATGTCCTTCAGCTTATAGGTATTATAAAAAAGCGGGTGCTCCAGAATTATAATATACCTCTGGAGCTTGAGATAAAAATAATCTAGAGGCCGGCCGTATATGCGTAAAAAAGATTTTGGAAAGATAGGGGTCCTGGCGGGCGGTCCGTCCAGCGAGAGAGAGATAAGCCTGAAATCTGGTAAAGCCGTCTACAGCGCCCTTATCGGCGAAGGCCTTGACGCGGTTTTAATAGATGTATTTGATAATATTTATGATATAATCAGGAACATTAAAATCGATGTGGCATTCATTGCGCTTCACGGAAGGTTCGGTGAGGACGGAACGGTGCAGAAGTTTTTGGAAGACGCCGGCATTCCATATACCGGTTCCGGTGCCGCGGCTTCGAAACTGGCCATCGACAAAGTGGCTTCAAAGGATGTCTTTGTCAGGCAGGATATCCCAGTACCCAAATACATGGTCCTGAGCAAAGAGGACGTTAATATCGACGACGTTCACGCATTCGGCTTTCCGGTGGTCGTGAAACCTCAGCTGGAAGGTTCGAGCATAGGCCTTTCTGTTGTGAGACAGAAAGAGGCCCTGAAGAACGCAATAGACAAGGCGTTCCTGTATGGCGACAAGATAATCGTGGAGCAGTATATCGAGGGCAGAGAGCTTACCGTAGGAATTTTGAGCGACGAGCCTCTTCCGGTAATCGAAATAGTGACGAAGAACAGGGTCTATGATTATGAGGCTAAATACATGGACCCGGATACGCAGTACATCGTTCCTGCGAATATAGAAAAAGAGATTTATGAAAAGGCCCAGCGGTTGGGCAGGCTTTCTCATGTCGCGCTTGGGTGCCGTTCTTTTTCCAGGGTCGACATGATGGCGGATGAGAAAGGAAATGTGGTGGTGCTGGAAGTCAATACCATTCCCGGTATGACGGAACGGAGCCTCCTGCCGAAAGCGGCCGAGGCCAAAGGGCTCTCTTTTAGCAATCTTTGCGTAAAGTTGCTTGAAGACGCCTTATCAAGGTAGGTGATATGGGAAGACAGAAGCGGTCAAAAAAGGCCAAACTAAAATTACCGGTTTTTTTCGAAGATCTCAAGGCCATTATAGTTAAAAAACTTATCGCGGCGCTTGTCGTGGCGGTATTTATACTGGTATTGATATTTCTGGTGAAGGCGTTTCTTGGCGGTTCTAGCTATTTTGATCTGAAACAGGTCGAGGTCAACGGCCTGTCGGAGATGGAGCCCTCCAACAGGGTCAATGTCGAGATCCTGGATGCTTACAGGGGAAAGAATATATTCAAGATAAACCTTAAGACCCTGGCTTCATATTTACAGGGACGGTATCCTAACGCCAAACATGTCACGGTCATGAGGGACCTGCCCGACAAACTCTCGGTATCGTTTTATTTCCGTAAGCCGGTAGCGCTCTTGAGCGACGCCGGATATTGTCCAGTTGATGACGAGGGATTTATCGTATCAAATTTAGATCCGTCAGCGGTAAAGGATCTGCCTTCCATATCCGGTGTTTATACCGGTCTAAACACGAGGAGTATAGAATCGAGAAACCTGAAGTCCGCCTTGGAACTGCTGAAAGAGATTAAAAAGGCGAGATACATGTCACGATACAAGATATCCAGGATCGACGCGGGTGATCCGAAGGCCATGTCCTTTTATATCAATGAACTCGAGATAAGAATAGGCAACGAGAACCTGAAAGAACGCCTGGAGAGATTCAGGAAACTGCTTAAAGATCCGCGGCTGGCGATAGATAGGGTCAGGTATGTGGATCTCCGTTTTGATGATGTGGTGATAGGCCCAAGATGAAGAAATCGATGATGATAACAGGATTGGATATAGGCTCTTCCAAAATAGCGGCAGTCGCGGCCCAGGTCGACAGGATGGGCCTTTTCAGGATACTGGCTCAGGTCAGCTTGCCTTCAAAGGGGGTTTCCCGCGGCGCAATAGAAGACCTGAATGAAGCCGTGGATTCAGTGTCGAAAACCCTTACGCGCCTAAGCGAAAAGATCTCAAAGAAGGCCGATAATATATACGTTAACATAAGCGGCTCCAGCATCAAGGGCGAAAAGTCCCGGGGCATGATACCCTTGTCGATACGCGGCAGGGAGATAGGTTCAACCGACATCAGGAGATGTATAGGCGTGGCAAGCACCATACGCCTGCCGTTTGACAGGGAGATACTTCACGCTATCGTCAGCGGTTTTTCCGTAGATGAACAGCCGCTGATAGAGAATCCCACCGGCCTTTATGCCTCGAGACTGGCCTGCGAAGCCTACATAATCACGGCCGGCATGAACAATATACAGAATATATATAAATGCCTGAGCAACGCAGGTTATGACACCACCGAAATTGTATTCACCGGGATCGCGAACGGCGCCAGCGTCCTGGACCCGAAAGATACTGAAGGCAATATAGCCGTTCTGGATGTAGGCTCATCGATCACCGAGTTGTGCCTTTTTTCCAGGGGGCGTCTGGTAGAGCTTACCGTGATGCCTTATGGTTCAAAGGATATAAAAGGCGAGATGAAGGAGAGCGCCGAACTTAATACCATCCTGTCAAAGACGAGGGCCGTATTAGAAGAATTTTCCGGAAAGAGCGGCAAGGTAGATAGCGTCTTACTTACAGGCAGTATAGTATTTACCGACAACATAATAGAAATATTGGAAAATATGCTGGCTTATCCCGTACCCATGAAGACGGCTGTTGCCAGGGATGTGAAGGGCGATATTTCCGGGGTAGACAGCATGAGGCTGGTGACGGCCATCGGGCTGGTAAAGTACGGTTATGAGAAATACAGAAAAAATATAACGCAGGGCAATAACCTCCTAAAGAACGTATCCGCAAAAGTCGTAGATATATTCAATAACTATTTCTGATCCTTATTATTTTCGGCTGCGATAAGCAGGCGTTTACTTTTGTGGCCGCCTCCGCTTGCCGCTCGCTCGGATTAGGCATCCTCGCTCGCTGTGGATAAAAATGCGATGATAAAGCCTAAACCGCCATAATGTATCGCATTTTTATACAGTCGCTCCGGCTTACCACAAAAGTTCCGCCTTTTAGCGAGAAGCCGAAAAATTTTACTTTGAGAGATGGGGGGGGATTTCGCTTCGCGGAGCCTCTCTTTAGTGTAAAGTCGGGTGTATACGAAATTTTAGGGAGTGGCAGCTTGCCCGCCGACCTGTCCGCCGAAGCCTTGGCGGAGGCGGAAGCCTTGGCGAAGGCGGGGACCCTAAAATTTCAAGATACTAATCTCAGATTGAGCCTGAATTACGTTGACTTTTATGGGTGTTTGTGCTATTTTATCCTCTCGCATGATCGCCGATAATATAAAGTTCATAACGCAAAGAATAGCAAGTAGTTGCGAGAAATCCGGCAGGTCCGCGGATGATGTGATTCTCGTATGCGTTACAAAGGAAGCAGCGGCCGGACAGATAGAGGAAGCGATAGCTTCCGGCATATCAAATATAGGTGAGAACAGGGTAAAGGATGCCACCGCCAAATATGGGATAATAGGCGATAGGGTAATCTGGCATCTGATAGGGCATCTACAGACAAATAAGGTTAAAGAGGCGGTCAGGATATTTTCCCTTATTCATTCCGTTGACAGCGCGCGCCTGGCCCGGGAGATCGACAGGGAAGCAAAGAGAATAGGCAAGCGTCAGGACGTATTGATCCAGGTGAATGTTTCCGGCGAAAAGACAAAATTCGGTATCTCGCCTGATGAAATCTTTGATCTTATTGAAGAGATAACGCCTTATTCTAATATCAGCGTAAAAGGGCTGATGACCATCGCGCCTGAAGTCGAGGATCCGGAAAAGGCAAGGCCTTACTTCAGGGCTTTAAGGGAAATTCGCGATAATATCAACGCTGTACGCGGTACGCCGTACGCAGTACGGATTTTATCGATGGGCATGTCGAACGATTTTGAAGTTGCTGTCGAAGAAGGGTCAAACATGGTCAGGATAGGCAGGGCGATATTCGAAGACTGTTAACGGCGTTAGCGTAAAACTTAAAGCGCAAAGCGCAAAGTTTTAGTTTTACGTTTTTCGCTTTGCGCTTTACACTTTAGGGGATTTATATGATAAGCAAAAAGATAGGCATAATCGGTTGCGGCAACATGGGTGAAGCGCTTCTCAGGCGCCTGTCGGATGTCGTAGAAAAGAGCACGACGCTCATGGTGAGTGAGATGGATTCCGCCAGAAGAGAGGCGATACAATCCAGATATAAGATAATAGTGGAGATAGACAATAGCTATCTCGTCAAATATTCGGATGTGGTGATACTTGCCGTAAAGCCCAAAGATTTTGACAAGGTCCTTAAAGAAGAGGTCCGCGGTGCCCTGGATAAAACCAAACTTCTCATATCGGTAGCTGCCGGCATAAAGACGGCCCATATAGAAAAACTGGTAGGCAAGGATATTTCCGTTATAAGAGTGATGCCGAACATGGCTGCCGTCATAGGCGAGGCCGTGTCGAGCGTGAGCGCCGGAAGACGCGCCGGCAAAGAGGACATCGAACTGGCTAAAGAGATATTTTCCACCGTAGGTGAAGTCGTCGAGGTCAAGGAGGAGTTGGTGGACGCAGTCACCGCAGTGAGCGGAAGCGGCCCGGCTTATTTCTTTTATCTCATGGAGTCGCTGATGAAATCGGCCGAATCGCTGGGCCTGGAAAAAGACATCGCCAGAAGATTGGTGATCAAGACGGCGCTTGGCAGCGCGAAGCTCCTGGATTTCCTGAAAGAAGATCCTGCCGTCATGAGGGCGAAGGTAACTTCAAAAGGCGGGACGACCGAAGCGGCGATCAAGATATTCGATTCCAAGAAGTTAAGGTCCATAATCATGGAAGCAGTCAAGAAGGCCTGTCAGCATTCAAAGAAAATGGTTGCATCTTCCGGCCTGGGGCAGGTAAAGAAGGGGAGGTAGAGATGTTCGTATTGAGTAATCTGATAATTGCCGTAGCGACGATATTGAATTACGCCCTTACCATATTGACGTGGCTCATAATCATAAGGGCGCTTTTGAGCTGGGTCAACCCGGACCCTTTCAACCCGATAGTACAGTTTCTCTACAAGGTCACGGAGCCGCTACTGGCGCCATTCAGGAGATTAATACCCGTATACAGCATAGGTATCGATTTCTCTCCGATATTCGCGCTTTTACTCATATGGTTCCTGAAATTGTTTCTCGTAAGGACTCTATTCGGAATAGCGGTAAGGATTGGATAAATATATACACAAGATTGAGAGGAAGAGATGGGCGGTAAGATAGGGATAATCGGCGGCAGCGGTTTTTATCACATAGACGGGATCAAGGATATAAAAGAGGTCAGGGTCGAGACGCCGTTTGGCGAGCCTTCCGATCCTTATGTAACTGGTAAGCTTGAAGGCGAAGAGATGGTCTTCCTGGCAAGGCACGGCAAGGGGCATACGATAATGCCGAGCGAGATAAACCA
>JAQUQN010000053.1 GCA_028716065.1 Candidatus Omnitrophota bacterium | reverse complement strand
CCGAATGCTTTAATCAGGATCAAAAAGGCTCTATCCGGGATGATAAAGGCGAAGATCCTGGTCCTGGGTAAAAATATAAAAGTTCCGATAAAGAATTTATATAAAGTAAAGAGAGAGGTAGGGCAGGATAGATTGGTCAACGCTTTTGCCGCCAGGGCCTTATATGGCTCTCCGGCGATCGTGATAGATTTCGGCACAGCGATAACTTTTGACATCGTATCTAAGCGGGGGGAATATCTCGGAGGCCTCATACTTCCGGGAGTCGAGATGTCGCTTAATGGCCTATACGAAAAGACCGCGCTATTACCAAAGGTTGAACTTGCCTCAAGCCCATATATTATAGGTAAGGATACCATCAATAGTATAAGAGGAGGTATCCTCTTCGGGTTCGGGGAGATGTGCGATGGCTTGGTCGTCAGATACAGGAAGATTTTAGGAAATAGCGCAAGGGTAATAGCAACGGGCGGCGCCGGCCGTCTCGTAAAAAGATATACAACGTCCATCCAGATAATCGACGAAGACCTTACCCTGAAAGGCCTTTCTTTAATCCTCGGGTAAAATCTGAAAAAATCAAAAAATACTTGACAAGATTGAAGGATTTTGTATAATTAGATTCCTGTTAGCACTCATTGGAAGTGAGTGCTAACAGAATGTGGTAGGAAAGATCCTTCTCCCGCCGCTACCGGCAATAGCCTTGAGGCGGGATCAGGATCAAATTTTCTATCGAAAATTTGAAAAGGAGGTAGGTGTATGAAGATTCAGCCATTGGCGGACAGGATAGTGGTGAAGGTCCTCGAGGCCAAAGAGGTAACAAAAGGGGGAATAGTCCTTCCCGATACGGCAAAGGAGAAGCCGCAGGAGGCGGAAGTGGTGGCAGTAGGTAAGGGCAGGATCTCCGATGAGGGTAAGGCGATAACGCCCGAAGTGAAGGCGGGAGATAAGATCTTATTCGGAAAATATTCCGGCACGGAAATAATGGTTGACGGAAAAGAGTACCTTATATTAAAGGAAGAGGACATACTGGCGATAGTGAAGTAATATCTGTAAACAACTTTAAGGAGGTGTGGTTTTATGGCAAAACAACTGTTATATAGCGAAGACGCCCGCAGGGCGATCCTGAAAGGCGTTGAGCAGCTGTCGAAGGCTGTCAAGGTAACGCTCGGCCCGAAAGGCAGAAATGTGGTTCTGGATAAGAAGTTCGGAGCGCCTACCATCACGAAGGACGGTGTCACGGTGGCGAAAGAGATAGAGCTGAAGGACCCGTATGAGAACATGGGCGCTGAACTCGTAAAAGAGGTAGCGTCAAAGACATCCGATACGGCCGGTGACGGGACGACGACGGCGACGATTCTCGCCGAAGCGATATTCAGGGAAGGTGTCAAGAACGTTACGGCCGGCTCGAATCCCATGGCGCTCAAAAGAGGCATAGAGAAGGCCGTTGAGAAGGTCGTGGAGGAGTTGAAGAAACTCGCCAAACCGATCAACGTCAAAGATAAGAAAGAGGTATCGCAGGTAGCCTCGATAGCGGCCAATAATGACCATGAGATCGGGGACCTGATCGCCGACGCCATGACCAAAGTAGGTAAGGACGGCGTCATAACGGTCGAAGAGGGCAAGGCCTCGAAGACCGAGCTTGAGCTCGTGGAAGGCATGGAGTTCGACCAGGGTTACCTTTCGCCTTATTTCGTGACGGATGCCGAAAAGATGGAATGTTCCCTGGAGGATCCGTACATACTCATTCACGAAAAGAAGATATCGAGCATGAAGGATATCCTTCCGTTGTTGGAAAAGGTGGCCAGGGCCGGCAAACCCCTCCTTATAATATCGGAGGAGACAGAGGGTGAAGTGCTTGCCACTCTGGTCGTCAATAAGATACGCGGCACGCTCTCCTGCGCGGCGGTGAAGGCCCCGGGATACGGAGACAGGAGAAAGGCGATGCTGGAGGATATCGCTGTCCTCACAGGAGGAAGGGCGATAACCGAGGACCTGGGCATAAAGCTGGAAAATGTAAAGATTGAAGAACTGGGCCGTGCCAAGAGAGTAAGAATAGATAAGGATAATACGACGATAGTCGAGGGCGCGGGCAAGACCGGCGAGATCCAGGCCAGGATCGGCCAAATAAAGAAGCAGATAGAGTCGACCGATTCGGATTATGATAAAGAGAAACTGCAGGAACGCCTCGCAAAGTTGGCGGGCGGAGTCGCAGTCATAAATGTAGGCGCCGCGACAGAGACCGAGATGAAAGAGAAGAAGGCCAGGGTTGAGGATGCCCTGCATGCTACGCGCGCTGCCGTGGAAGAGGGTATAGTCCCGGGCGGCGGAGTGGCGCTTCTAAGATGTGTCGATTCGCTGGATAAACTGAAACTTTCCGGCGATGAGCAGATCGGAACGGAGATCGTGAAGAGAGCCCTCGAAGAGCCCATAAGGCAGATAGCAAATAACGCGGGACTCGAAGGCTCCGTGGTCGTACAGAAGGTGAAGACGTTGAAGACCAACGAAGGTTATGACGCGCAGGGAAATGAATATACCGACATGATAGCGGCCGGTGTCATAGATCCCAAGAAGGTCACGCGTTCGGCGCTTCAGAATGCCGCCAGTATAGCGGCCCTGATGCTTACGACCGAAACCGTCGTAACCGACATACCGGAAGAGGAAAAGGCTCCGGCCATGCCGGGTGGCATGCCTCCGGGAGGTATGGGAGGGATGTACTAAAAATAGTAACCCGTAACCAGTAACTCGTAACTAGTAATAAAGAAAAATGGCCTCGAGGAGACTCGAGGCCATTTTTTCTATTTGACAAAGCCCGCTATTTTTTATAAGATAATGCTTCTATAGCATTAAATTATATACTATCATCTAACTTACTATAACCTATAACGGAGAAAAAAATGGCCCAATTTTATATCGGAGTGGACAGGAAGGCAAGGCGTTGTTACGGTTTCGATGAGATAGCGCTCGTTCCGGGTCGCGTCACGTTAAATCCTGAAGAAGTGGATACCTCCTGGGAAATAGACTCAAAACGTTACCGTGTTCCGATATTGGCAGCGGCCATGGACGGCGTCGTGGATGTCAGGTTTGCCATTGCGATGGGGAAGATAGGCGGGCTGGCGGTTTTGAATCTGGAGGGGGTGCAGACCCGCTATGAAAATCCGGAAGAGGTCCTGGAGAAGATAGCCAACGCCACTCCGGAAGAAGCCACGAAACTTGTCCAGGGTATATATCTGGAGCCGATAAAAGAGAAACTGGTCTCGAAGAGGATAGAGGAGATCAAAAAGGCAAAGGTTCCCGCGATCGTAAGCGCCATACCTCAGAGGGCCGAGCGGTTCGGCGAGATAGCCGTCGAAGCGGGCGTGGATATCTTTATCGTGCAGTCCACCGTCACTACCGTCAAACACGTTTCGAAGGCATATAAGGTTCTCGATTTTTATAAATTCTGTAAAAAACTCAAAGTCCCGGTGATCATAGGTAACTGCGTCACGTATGAAGTTGCGCTGGAACTGATGGATACGGGTTGCAGCGGCCTATTGGTCGGAATAGGGCCCGGCGCGGCCTGTACGACAAGAGGCGTATTGGGCATAGGCGTCCCCCAGGTAACCGCGACCGTCGACTGCGCGGCGGCGAGGAATTTTTATTATAAGAAGAAAAAAAGATACGTTCCGATAATTACCGATGGGGGAATGACTACAGGCGGAGATATCTGCAAGGCATTTGCCTGCGGGGCGGACGCCGTCATGGTGGGTTCCGCATTTGCCAGGTCGAAGGAAGCGCCGGGTAAAGGATATCACTGGGGGATGGCGACCCCTCACGCGAACCTTCCCAGGGGGACGAGGATACGCGTCGGCGTGACAGGGACGCTCGAAGAGATACTGTACGGCCCCGCCAGGGTAGATGACGGTTCGCAAAATTTAGTGGGGGCGCTGCAGACATCCATGGGAAATATCGGCGCCGGAAATATAAAAGAAATGCACAAGACAGACATTATCATAGCGCCGTCGATCCAGACCGAAGGCAAGGTATTCCAGACCGCCCAGCGGGTTGGAATGGGTAAATAGTCGTACAGCGTACAGCGTATGGCGTACAGCGTTGATAAAGATTAAACGCAGGACGCAGAACGCCTTACGTAGTACTAGAACGCATATATATTAACTCGCGATGACACATTCCGATTTTGTCCATCTCCACGTCCACACTCAATTCAGCCTCCTTGACGGTGCCTGCCTTTTAGACCCCTTACTTAAAAAAGTGAAAAGCCACAGGATGCCGGCCTGCGCGATGACGGACCACGGCAACATGTTTGGCACCATAGAGTTTTATGACCTTGCCATAAGGAATGGCGTCAAGCCGATAATCGGCAGCGAGGTTTATATTGCGCCCGGTTCCCGTTTTGAGAAATCGAGCCACGGCATTCAGGAAGCCTCATTCCACCTTGTCCTCCTGGCGAAGAATGAGACCGGTTACAGGAACTTGATGAAGTTGGTATCTTCAGGTTTTCTTGAGGGTTTTTATTACCGGCCCCGCATAGATAAAGAGATACTCTTCAAGCATAAGGACGGTTTGGTCTGTCTTTCAGCCTGCCTGAAAGGGGAGATACCGCACCTGATAACCACCAATCAGACCGAGCAGGCGAAGAAGGTCATAGATGAATTCAAGAATGTCTTCGGCAAGGATAATTTTTATCTCGAAATACAGGATAATCTCATCCCGGAACAGGAGAAGGTGAATAAAGAATTGATAGCGCTTTCCAAAGACATGGGGGTGGGGCTGGTCGCGACCAACGACGTCCATTATATAGAAAGGGCCCATTCAAGAGCCCATGAGGTCCTCCTGTGCATACAGACGCAAACGAACATGGACGATACCAACAGGATGAGGCTGCAGACGGAGGAGTTCTATCTTAAATCGAGAGAGGAGATGGGCAGGGTCTTTGACGATATCGCTCCGGACGCCATAAAAAATACCGTGAAGATATCCGAGATGTGCAATCTCGAGCTCGATTTTAAAACCGCCCACCTTCCTAACTACAAGGTACCTGAGGGCAAGACCAAGGAGGAATATCTACGCGAGCTCGTTTATGGGGGGCTCAAGACCAGATATGAAAATGATTCCGATAAAGAATTGCGCGCGAGGGTGGAGCATGAACTCAAGATAATAGAATCCGCCGGTTATATCAGTTACTTCCTGATAGCATGGGATTTTGTCCACTATGCCAAGGCCAACATGATACCGGTGGGCCCGGGAAGGGGAAGCGCGGCGGGAAGCGTGGTGAGTTACGCCCTCGGCATCACCGACATAGATCCGTTAAGATACGACCTGCTCTTCGAGAGGTTCCTCAACCCCGAAAGGATAAGCCTGCCGGATATAGACATAGATTTCTGTTATGAGAGAAGGAACGAGGTCATAGATTACGTAGTCAAAAAATATTCCAAGGAGAACGTCGCCCAGATAATAACATTCGGAACGATGATGGCCAAGGCCGTCATCCGCGATGTGGGCAGGGCGCTCGGCATGGCATACGCCGATGTCGACAAGATAGCCAAGCTCGTTCCCAATGAACTCGAGATAACGGTCGAGAGCGCGCTGGAGCGCGAACCGGAATTGAGGAATCTTTATAAGAATGATCCCAAGGTAGCCCAGTTAATAGACACCTCCATGATACTCGAAGGCCTCACGCGCCACGCCTCGACCCATGCCGCCGGAGTGGTCATAAGCGAAAAACCGCTCGTCAATTACGTGCCCCTTTATAAAGTGCAGGAGAACCAGATAACGACCGGCTATCCGATGACGTCCCTGGAAAAGATAGGCCTCTTAAAGATGGATTTCCTGGGCTTAAGGACGCTTACCGTCATCAGCGAGGCGGTCAAGATAATCCGGCGCACGAAGGGGCTGGATATCGATATACTCAAGATACCTCTCGATGACAAGAAGACATACAAGCTTTTGGCCAACTCCGAATCGATAGGAATATTCCAGCTGGAAAGTTCCGGAATGCGGGACCTTCTGAAGAAACTGAAATCCGAGAGATTCGAGGACATAATAGCATTATTGGCGTTATTCAGGCCCGGCCCGATCGGATCAGGCATGCTCGATGATTTCATGAAGCGCAAACACGGCGAGATAAATATAAGGTATGATCATAAGCTGCTCGAGCCGATACTGAAAGAGACCTACGGCATAATAATCTTTCAGGAACAGGTCATGAGGATAGCCTCGGCCCTGGCCGGTTTCAGCATGGCCCAAGCCGATAACCTGAGGCGCGCCATGGCCAAGAAGACACCCGAGGTGATGGCACAGATGCGCCACCACTTCATAGACGGCTGCGGCATGAATGGCATAGATAAAAAGACGGCGGACAAGATATTCAGCCAGATAGAATATTTTGCGGGATATGGATTCAATAAATCCCACTCGACCGCTTATGCGATGATAAGTTTCAGAACGGCGTACCTGAAGGCCAACTATCCGGTCGAATTCATGACGGCGCTTCTCACGAGTGAAAAAGACAACCTCGACAAGATAGCGACGTATATAAATGAAGCCATAAGGATGGGGATAAAGATACTGCCGCCGGATATAAACGAGAGCTTTGCCGATTTTACGGTGGTGGGCGACTCGATAAGGTTCGGCCTGGCAGCCGTGAAGAATGTGGGGGAGGGAGCGATAGATTCCATCATCGTGATGCGCCAGAAGCAAGGGAAGTTCAAGTCGATATATGACTTCACCCAGAAGGTGGACCCGCGCCTGGTGAACCGCAAGGTCATCGAGAGCCTCATAAAATGCGGAGCGATGGACTCTTTGGGGCTCTTCAGGTCGCAGCTTTCCGTCATGATCGACAAGGCGGTGGAAGTGGCCGATACCGTCCACAAGGACAGGGTAAACGGCCAGATGTCATTCTTTGACAGGTTCGAGGACGAAGATAATTTCAAGAAGACTTTCCAGGATATACCAAATATACCGGAATGGCCGGAGAACCAGCTCTTGGCCCATGAAAAAGAGATGCTCGGTTTTTATATCACGAAACACCCGTTAGCCAGATTCGAAAAGCTCATAAAGACCTACTCCACTTCCGTAACATCCGGATTGAGGAATTTGAGGGATGGTGAGGAGGTGTTGTTGGGCGGTATAATCAGTAAAGTCAAATTTACCACTACCAGGAAGACCAACGAGAAGATGGCCATCATGAACGTGGAGGACC
>JAQUQN010000052.1 GCA_028716065.1 Candidatus Omnitrophota bacterium | reverse complement strand
TAACCGCGCTCGGGGACATAAACAAGGCCGACTGGGTGGACGTGACCTACGTTGTCTCCGGCGGTAAAAATATAGCCCAGCTTATAAGCGTGGAAAAGGAAGATATAGGGCTCGATGAAGAAGCTCCGACGATGGAAGAGTAAACATGCCTAAAGACGCGACTCCTTTTAGAACGGCAGAGAGAAGAGAATTCCGGTTTCCTAAAGGATACGGCGACAACAAAATCGTTATCCTCGTCAGGGATCCGTGGTGGATATTCGCCTACTGGGAAATACGCGCCGACAAAGAAGAAGAGACGGTGCGGAGGATCAGATCCGGCGGCGACGAGGTGTTGAAATCCATATTACGGGTATATGACGTTACGGACATTAATTTCGACGGCAAAAACGCGAATTCCTTTTTCGACGTAGAGTTAAGTGGTCTTGCCGCTAACTGGTATATCAATGTAGGTTCCCCCGACAGGTCCTGGATAGTAGAAATCGGCATAGTGACGAAGAAGGGCTCTTTTTACGCCCTTGCCAGGTCGAATAGCGTAAAGACGCCGCGTTACGGCATGTCCGACTCCCTGGACGCGGAATGGATGATGCCGGAGGACGAATACTGGAAGATGTTCGGCCTTTCCGGCGGATTCGGCATAGGCAAAGGCTCTCTCGAAGTAAGGGAGATGTTCAAGAAACGGCTTGAGGAGCAGATAAGCTCGGCCCAGATCTCGAGCGCGGGGTCTTTTTACAGAAAAGAACAGGCAAGAAAGTTCTGGCTGGTGGTGAATGCCGAGCTCATCGTCTACGGGGCGACAGAACCCGACGCGAAAGTTACCGTCCAGGGTAAGGACATAACATTAAGGCCGGACGGCACTTTCAGCTTGAGATTTGCTTTGCCGGACGGCAGGCAGGTCATACCCGTAGAAGCCATTTCTTCCGACGGATTGGATTCGAGAAAGATAACGCCCGTCGTTACGAGAAAAACGGAATAGCCATTATGCCGAAAGGATATCTCGCGATAGTTCTGCACGCGCATCTGCCTTTTGTGCGCCATCCCGAACATGAGGACTTTCTCGAAGAAGACTGGCTTTTCGAAGCGATAACGGAAACCTATATACCTCTCATCAGGGTATTCGATTCCCTTGTCCGGGACAATATAGATTTCCGCCTCACGCTTTCCGTTTCACCCACATTGATGTCCATGTTCATGGACAGCCATCTGCAGGAAAAGTACATCCGCCACATAAATAAGCTCATAGAATTATCCGCCCGGGAGATAGAAAGGACGAAATGGGAGCCATCTTTTAATAAGCTGGCCCGCATGTATCATGATGATTTTCTCGAGGCAAGGCGTATCTTTACCGATGTTTATAAAAAAGATCTTAATATTGCCTTCAGAAAGTTTCAGGACCTTGGCAGGCTCGAGGTGATTACCTGCGGAGCAACGCACGGTTATTTCCCATTGATGGATGTTCACAGGAAAGCGTCCGTCAGGACCCAGGTGAAAGTGGCCGCCGATCTCTACGAGAAGGTGTACGGGAGGAGGCCTCTGGGCATGTGGCTTCCGGAGTGCGGATATAACCCGGGGGACGAGGAGATACTTAAAGAGCAGGGGATAAAATACTTTTTCGTAGATACCCACGGTATATTGTTCGGCAACCCGCGCCCCAGGTTTGGCGTATTCAACCCATACCTCTGCAGGAACGGCACGGCGGTTTTCGGAAGGGACATGGAGAGTTCCAAGGCGGTATGGAGCGCCAAGGAAGGTTACCCGGGAGATTATAATTACAGGGAATTTTACAGGGACATAGGGTTCGACCTGGATTACGAATACATCAAGCCTTATATAAATCCCGACGGCGTCAGGATAAATACCGGAATAAAATATTACAAGATTACCGGAGAAACGAACCATAAAGAGCCTTATGATCCAGACAGGGCGCGCGAAAAGTGCGCCGAGCATGCCGGTAATTTCATGTTCAACAGGCAGAAGCAGGTAGAGTTTCTGTCGGGACAATTGGGAGGCCGCCTGCCTATCCTTGTGTCGCCTTATGACGCCGAACTGTACGGCCATTGGTGGTTCGAAGGCCCGAAGTGGCTCGATTTTCTCATAAGAAAAATAAAGTACGACCAGGACACGATTGCCATGGCCACGCCGGGCGATTACCTTAAGCTTTATAAAAAGTTCCAGGTGCTCGAACCGGCTTTTTCGAGCTGGGGATGGAAGGGGTATAGCGAGGTATGGCTCGAGGGATCGAATGACTGGACCTACAGGCACGTCCACAAGATGACGGAGAGGATGGTCGATGCCGCCAATACGCACAAAAATGCCTCGGGGTTGCTGCGCCGGGCGCTGAACCAGATGGCGAGGGAGCTTTTGCTGGCCCAATCCAGCGACTGGGCCTTTATAATGAAGACGGGTTCGCACGTTCCTTATGCCGTCGAAAGGTTAAGAGAACACGCAGGGCACTTTAACGAATTGTATCAGGAGGTCAAGGAGAACTCCCTTGATGAGGCGTATATAAAAGAGTGTGAATACAAATTCGATCTTTTCCCCGATATAGATTATTCCGTGTACGCCGTATGAGCCATTCCAATAAATTATCCGTAGCCTTTCTCTGGCACATGCACCAGCCGTGCTATAAGGATACCCTGACCGGCGCTTATTTCCTTCCGTGGACACGCCTGCATGCGGTGAAGGATTATTACCCGATGGCCGCCCTATTCGAAAGGTTCGATAAGACAAAGGCGACCTTCAATCTCGTGCCCTCTCTCATAGAGCAACTGGACGATTACGGTGAAAGAGGCGCCAGCGACACATTCCTCGACCTTACTGTAAAAAAAGCGTCCGATTTAACGGAAGACGAAGGCCTTGATATACTGGGTAATTTTTTCAGCGTCAACTTCAACAGGTTTATCGAGCCCAACAGCCGTTATGTAGATCTTTTACTTAAAAGGGGCGCGCAAAAACCCACCGAGAAAAGCCTGAAGAGGGCGCTAAAAGATTTTTCACGGCAGGACATGCTGGATTTGCAGGTATTATTCAATCTCGCGTGGTTCCATTCCATCAATATCGACGAAGACCCAATGTTAAAAGGAATAGTGGGGAAAGGAGGCGGCTATTCGGAGGAAGACAAAGACTATGTCGTCGCCAAACAAAGGGATATAATCAGGCGCATAATCCCGCTCTACAAAAGGCTGCAGGACGCGGGTAAAATAGAGATTTCCACCACACCGTTTTATCATCCCATAACTCCTCTTATATGCGATACATCTATCGCCCGGATGTCGATGCCGCGCGCGCCTCTGCCGGAACACAGGTTTACTCACCCTGAAGACGCGCGCTGGCACATCGCCGAGGCGATAAAATGCCACAAGGACCACTTCGGCCGCGCGCCGAAGGGCATGTGGCCCTCGGAAGGCAGCGTATCGTCCGAGGCGCTGTCTATAATGGCGTCGGAGGGCATAAAATGGGCCGCGACCGACGAGGATATCCTCTTCAATACGATAAAGATGATCGCCGGTAAGGATAAGACGCCCGCGTGTCCCGATAGAAATATTATATATGAGACGTACCGCTTTCAGAAAGGAGAGGATTCGCTTTCACTCGTATTCAGAGACAAGAATATTTCGGATATTATCAGTTTTAATTATAACGCCTGGGATCAGGCCGAGGCTGCCAGAGATCTCATATATCATTTCAATAATATAGCGGATGCCTTGAGGCCGGGTGTTGGGAAAGGCATAGTGACTATAGCGATGGACGGGGAAAATGCCTGGGAATATTTCGAGGATAACGGAAGAACGTTTTTCGATACCCTCTACGGCCTTCTCGAAAAGGAAGAGCGGCTCGAAACGGTCACCATCGCCGGCCATCTGGCTGTGGTAAAACCGGGAAAAACATTCGACACCATATTTCCCGCTTCCTGGATAAACCATGAATTCAGGATATGGATAGGCGAGGAGCAGGATAACATGTCCTGGGATTACCTGTGGATGGTGAGGAGAGACCTCGTTAAATTCACCCGCGAGCTGGAAAGGCAGGGCCGCGGCAGGTCCGAAAAACTGCAAAAGGCCTGGAGGGCCTTCTATATAGCCGAAGGAAGCGACTGGAACTGGTGGTACGGCGGCCGCGCGCGCGCCGGGGGCGACAATCCATTCGACCGGATATACAGGACGCACCTGCAGGATATATACAGATTCCTCGAAAAGCCCATACCGGATTTCTTGAAGATTTCTATTGCATAATCAAGGAAATCGTGTATAATAAAAGTTCCTATGTAATGGAGAGGGGAAGGAGGTTGATCTTATGGCAAGGACTTCTACCGTAAGGCTTGGCAGAACCTCGGGTCCGTCAGTATCAAAAGGGGATCTTAGCAAGCTGATCGCAAAAAAGGCCTACGAGCTGTATGAAAAAAGAGGCCGCAAATCCGGTCATGAAATGGATGACTGGCTTGAAGCGGAAAGACTCGTAAAAGGCAAGTCTTCGAAGTAAATTAGCATTATTTACCATTTTGTAAAAGGCAGGGCTTATACCCTGCCTTTTTCTTGTTCTATATATGATTATATGATATAATTTTATGTTAATTATGAACGAATTCCTGCTTACCTTTATCCCCATATTTGTGGCCATGGATGCCATAGGCATCCTGCCTATATTTATGGGTTTTACAGAGCACCTGAAAAAGCGGGAAAAGCAGAGGATAATAAATCAGTCTATAGTTACCGCCTTCCTGATAGGCATCATATTTCTTTTTCTGGGGAAGGCCATTTTCTGGATACTGGGCGTATATGTGGCCGATTTTAAGATTGCCGGCGGGGCGGTCCTTCTGGCAATATCGCTAAGGGACATACTTCAATACGAAAAGAACAGGAAACTCCCGAGCCAGACTATGGGAGCGGTGCCTATAGGGACGCCTCTGGTGGTGGGCCCGGCCGTTCTCACGACCATCATAATTCTGGTGGATCTTTACAGCCCGGTGATAACTGTATTTTCTTTCGTCGCGAATCTTCTTATTACCTGGGTCACTTTTTCGTATGAGGGGAAGATATCCGGTTTTCTGGGCAGGGCCGGTTCGAAGGCGGTATCCAAGATTGCCGCGCTTCTCCTGGCCGCGATAGCCGTTATGATGATGCGTAAGGGGCTGGTTGAGATTATTTCCGCCCATCTTTCGGGCGGGTAAAGAAAAGGATAGATTAATATGATATGGTTGTTCGTTAAGGGCGGCCCGTTGATGTACGCGATCCTGCTGATCTCTGTGCTCGGGCTTGCCATCATTATAGAGAAGCTCTGGATGCTTATGCGCGTTAGGATAGACGCCGGGAAATTTTCCCAAAAGATATTCGCCCTTTTGAAAAGCAAAAAATATTCCGAGGCCATCGAGATATGCGGTAAGCATAAACGTTTTCCGATAGCGAATGTTTTTAGGGCCGGTATCGAAAAAAGGGCTCTGCCTTTGAGTGAGCTCGACAGGCTGCTCGAGAGGATAGGCAACAGCGAGATAAAAAATCTGGAAAGGCATATCGGGGGGCTGATATCCGTGATAGGTATAGCGCCGCTATTGGGATTTCTCGGTACTATTACCGGCCTCATAAAGGCGTTTATGGCATGGGAGCAGGCAGGGTCTAATATTACCGTAAGCGCTTTGGCCACAGGTATTTATGAAGCGATGATAACTACTGCGGCGGGCCTTTCGGTAGCGGTGCCGTATTATCTGATATGCAATTTTATAATAAGCAGGAATAAATATATAGCTTACGAGATCAGCGACTATTCCATGCAGCTGGCCGAAATATTATCGCAGGAAAAGGCTCATGTATGATACGGATAAAGCCCCAGAAGGACTATCTGGTAGCGCTTGAGTCGGTAGCGATGACGGACATCGTTCTCACGATGTTCATATTCTTTTTTATCTCTTTCAGTCTTCTTTATACCTTTAACCCGGTACGGGTATCCAAGGTGGACGTTAAGCTTCCCAAGGCGTCGAGCGCCGTATCGCTGGCAGGATCCGAAAAGACAGTCCTGGCCATAACCAGGGAAGGATCTTTTCTGGTCAATGATGAAAAAAAAGACCTGAAGGGAATAAAGAAATATCTCAAGACAAGGGTGAAGGAAGATCCTTCTATGGAGCTGCTGCTCAAGGTGGATAGCCGTACGCAATTTTCCAACGTGGTCAGCGTGCTCGATTGTATTAATGAACTGCATATAGAGAGGGTCAGCGTCGCGGCGGTGAGGAAGACTTAAAGACATACTGTAAAGATATGAATACACAGATGATCACAGATGTTGAACACAGATGATCACAGATGCTGAACACAGATGATCACAGATGTTGAACACAGATGATCACAGATGTTGAGCACAGATGATCACAGATGTTGAACACAGATGATCACAGATGTTGAGCACAGATGATCACAGATGTTGAACACAGAGGAGAGCTTACATGAACATTATGATAGTGGGATGCGGCAGGGTAGGGTCGCAGCTGGCGCTTATTCTCGCCCAGGAAGGTCATAACGTTACCATCATAGACAAAGATGCCGAGGCTTTTAAAAAACTCGGCGGAACTTTCAACGGCCTTACCGCGGTCGGCAATGCCTTCGACGAAAAGCTTTTACGGGAGCTTAAGATCGAAAAGCAGGAGGCCTTTGTTTCCGTAACGAGCGGCGACAATACCAATCTTATGGCCAGCCAGATAGCGAAAAAGATATTCAAAGTCCCCAAGGTAATGGCAAGGGTGTACGACCCCCGCAGGGCCGATATCTACAAGAAATTCGACCTCGACATCATAAGCGGAACGAGCCTTGTGGCTGCCATGATAAGGGACAAGATCATAGAAAACAGATTTTCTTCCTATCTTATCGAAACCGGCGAAATGGGAGTCCTGGAAATAGCGGCGGATAAGGAGATGGCCGGGAAGATGGTCAGTGACATAAATATACCGGACGAATTTCTGGTGGTGGTAATAGAAAGAGGAAAGAAGTCGATAATACCCGAACCGTACACCAAGATAGAAGACGGAGACACGGTAATGGGCGTCGTGAGGACTGCGAGCCTGGAGAAGGTAAGGTCAGTATTTAAGCTGTGATGGTTAATAAATGGATGCTACTGAATGTTACTTAAGGTTACTGAATGTTACTTAAGGAGACAAACCCATGTACATAGTACTCGTCGGGGCAGGCAGGATAGGTTTTCATCTGGCGCAGAAGCTGGTACAGGACAATCACGCCGTTACCATCATAGAAAAGGACAGGGCGCGCTGTGACGGAATCTCGCAGAACATAGACGCAATGGTCATAAACGGCGACGGATGCGAACCCAGATATCTGGA
>JAQUQN010000051.1 GCA_028716065.1 Candidatus Omnitrophota bacterium | reverse complement strand
TTTATGATCCTTGCCGGGACGAGTTATTTTATGCGGAAGACGGCAAGGGAGCGTTTCTTAATAATAGGCCTATCCGCGTATCCCATATAAACAAGATCTGCAAGGCATTTCTTGCTACGGGATTTGCGTACGCAATCAAAGGTTCAACCGATACGAATATACGGAATTTTGAAAAATTTCTCATGTGTAGCCTTGCCATAAGGAGGGCAGGTTCCGCGGCCTTAGATCTTTGTTATGTTGCATGCGGCAGATTTGACGGTTTTTGGGAAAGGGATTTACACCCATGGGACAGCGCTGCTGGTACACTGATAGTGCGTGAGGCAGAAGGTGTTGTTACGAGGTTTGACAACAGCAATTATACGCCCTACGATAAAGAGATCCTCGCCTCTAACGGCTTAATTCATCGAGCGATGGTTAAGGTATTAAACCGCAAGTAGAGAATATCCCGACGGAAAAAAGATCGGAGAGAGGCTTTTATGTTAAGATATAAAATAGTTATTTTTTCGTTATTGACAAAGCCATTCAAGTCATATATACTACTAATGCGTTAACGATATAAAAGCCTGCTCCAGATAGCAGTATGAAAGAGAAAGTCATGAAATACAGAACTAAGATAGAGATCATTACAGAAGCTGAAGACAAGAACGAAGCGGTTGATCTAGTAGGGGAGTATTTATCCGGAAATGTCATAACCGGCATAGATATGAAGTGCAGCACAACCCCAGTACAGGCATATCGCAAAAAGGTCATGACCATAGCACTCCTGGGCATAGTATTTGTTGGAACGGTCTTCTTCTCGGCGAATATAAGGCCCTCATATAATTCCGCGCATCACATAATAGGCTCCAATGCCGTGCAGCCTCCTCTAAAAACCTCCATAATGGAGAAACATAATTCAGAATTTAAGAAGCAGTGGGAGGCTGAGCAGACAAGAGGTGCTTTAAATAGTATAAAGAATAACTCCGCCAGATAAACCCGATATACCTTTCATATTTTTCCTCACATTTTTTCTTGCAAATCCCATTTTTTTAGGATATTATTATTACTGAATCAATTAAATAGGAGGGAATATGCGTATTTGTGCGCTTATAATGTGTCTCTTTTTTGCTCTTTCGTTCAGCGGTATAGCATATTGCGGAGATGTTGACGATGACTATGATTCTGAAAGCAGCGGCCCGAGTAAGACAGTCACGACAGGTCTCATGGGAGGATTGTTGGGGGCAGGCCTGGGAGCCGCTATCGGAAGCGCTACAGGTTACGCCGGCACGGGGGCGTTGATAGGCGCCGGAGCCGGAGCCCTGGGCGGGGCCGTTATAGGGGCCAATGAGGATTCGAAAGACGCCGCAGCCAAGCGGGAACGCGAGAGAGAAAGATACGAAAACGAATATGTTGATGAACAGGCTCCGAAGAATATAAAGGCGAAGAAGAGGATCATAAAGGAATACGACGACGAGGGCAACGTTATCTCTGAAAGAGAAGTGGCGCGGTAATAGATAGTTTAAAAATTGATTACAAAAAGGACGGTCAGGATTTTTTAAAAAATAGAACCGTCCTTTTTGTCTTTTTAATGAAAGAAAAATAGCGGCAACCCCAGGTCCGGAATGTTAATAAAGAAAGAACAGGATACCATAAAGGCTTATTTCGAAGACAGCTCTAACCTGAGAGGTGGGTTCGCCCAAGAGGTTGCCTATCCGGAAAGCATATCTGAGTTGGCCTTCTTCATGCGCGAAGCGGATCTTGGAAAGGTCCCCGTCACAATATCCGGCGGAGGAACCAGCACGACAGGTTCAAGGGTTCCTTTCGGAGGCGCCGTCATTACGATGGAAAGGCTCAATTCGATCTTAAATATCGACGCTTCCAAGCGGACGGCCGACGTGCAGTCAGGTGTCTCGTGTGAGGATCTCAAGAGGGCTTGTGAAAAAGAGGGTCTTTTTTATACAGCCCACCCCACGGAAAAGCTGGCCTCTTTGGGCGGAACGGTATCAACGAACGCATCCGGAGCGCGCTCTTTCAAGTATGGACCTACCAGGAATTATATCAATCGCCTCAAGATGGTCCTGATGGACGGGACAATTTATGAGATACACCGTGGCGACCGAGCCATCTGCCGTGGCGACTCCAAGATCACGCTGCCCGAAGGCAGAATCATAGAGATCCCGATGCCTGGTTATAAAATGCCAAACGTGAAAAATGCGGCGGGCTATTTTGCCAGGGAAGGCATGGATCTGATAGACCTTTTTATTGGCCAGGAGGGGACGTTGTCGGTCATAGTCGAGATAGGTCTGGATCTAGTCAGGGCCCCGAATAAGATATTCGGTTGCTTCGTATTTTTCGGCAAGGAAACCGACGCATGGCAATTTTCCAGGGAAGCCAGAATGTTATCTAGGGATAAGTCTGAGAAGGGTCGTTCGATGGTGGATGCGCTTTCCCTGGAATATTTTGATTCAAACGCCCTGGCCTTATTACGGGAGAAGAACCCCAATGTGCCTTTAAATAAAAAGGCCGCCATATTTTTTGAGCAGGAGATCATGGATGAGAGGGAAGGGGAAGTGGCGCAGGCCTGGACAGAGCTTATCGCGCGGCATGACGCTTCACTAGATGATACCTGGGTTGCCATGACAGAGAAAGAGTTGGAACAATTTGCCCTCTGGCGGCACGCCATACCGGAATCGGTAAACGAGATCATAAGAAGAAACGGTTTTCAGAAGCTGAGCACTGATATAGCCGTCCCCGACGGTAAGCTTATTGACATGCTAAATTTTTATACTGAAATATTGAGTAGGCAGAAAATACAGCACGTCATATTTGGGCATATTGGCGAGTCGCATCTTCATGTCAACCTTCTGCCGGCCTCACAGGAAGAACTTGGTATATCCAGGAACATCTGCCTGGAGCTGGTGAGAAAAGGTATCTCTCTGGGCGGGACGGTATCTGCGGAACATGGCATAGGCAAGATAAAGCACAGGTACCTGGAGGAGATGTACGGCAGAAAAGGTATCTTGGAGATGGCGGCGCTAAAGAAGGCGTTTGACCCGAATTGTCTTCTGGGGCTTAATAATATATTCCCGAAAGAGATATTGGCTCTGGTATGAAACAAGCTATCAGTATAAAGCTTCCATATGGCTGCGGTTCCAAAAGTTTTTCCCTGCCTAATAGCACATTATTAGGCGTCTTGCAGAATAATGCCCCAAGGACCCGAAGACTGCGATCGCTCGTATCAGAATCCATCAAGAATACCGTTGACAATACCAGGCTCGAGAGATTGCTGATAGGGAAGAAAAAGATACTGGTCGTGGTCCCTGATTCCACGCGTAAGGCTCATTTAAAGGACGTGTTGCCGATACTCTTAAGAACGGTTTCTTCTCCCTCGCGTAAGGTCGATATAATAATAGCCACAGGATTGCATAAAAAACATAGCAAGCGGCAATTATGGGTATTGCTGGGCCGGCCCATAATAAATCATTATAGAGTAATAAACCATGAGCAGGATAAAAAGTATATAGATGAATATGGATACACCAATACAGGCGTCCCGATAACGCTCGATAAAAGATTAAGAGCGTATGATTTTATAATATCCGTAGGTGTCATAGAGCCCCATCTATATGCCGGATATAGCGGAGGCCCTAAGACGATAGCCATAGGCCTTGCAGGAGAACCCACCATAAACGCAACTCATAGCGTGAGATTTCTCGATAATCCCCTTACCGGCATAGGGAGCATTAGAAATAATCCTTTCCACGCGTCTTTACTAGAGATAATAAAACATGTATGTGTTGGTTTTTGTTTAAATATAGTCAACGACCCTGACGGCTATCCTCTCAAGGTATTTTCTGGCTCGCTAAAGGATGTCTTCGGGGAAGGTGTGAAATTTGCAAAAGAGGTATTTGAGGTCTCCGTTAAGACGCCGTGCGATATAGCGGTATGCGGTATAGGTTTTCCAAAAGATATTAACCTCTACCAGGCTTCCCGTGCATTGAATTATGTTTTGAACGTGAATAGCCCCATCGTAAAAAAAGGCGGTTTCGTGATAGTGGTGGCCGAACTTAAAGAAGGGGTGGGGAATAGCACCGCGGAGGAGAGGTTTCATAAAGAACTTAAGAAAATGACTTCGCCGAAAGATTTTGTCTTGAAGATCAAGCGGAATGGCTGTGTCGCCGGGGAACACAGGGCCTACATGGTAGCCAAGGCCATGTTGGACTACAAGGTCATCCTTGTTACGGAGAGTAAGAGGGATTTTGTAAAAGGCCTTCCTTTCCCTGTATTTGACAGCGTAGCCGGCGCGGTACGATATGCCGAAAGCCATATAGAGAAAAGGCCGGGTATCTATGTCATACCGCGCGCGCTTTCAACCATAGCGGTGTTAAAAAAATGAGCAAAAAGAGAAGTAAATTATGCTTGAATAATCGAGTGATTTAGAGTATATTAAAAGCAATTAAAAGGAGGAGATGAGCGATGAAGATTAGAATTATCTCACTTATGCTATTTTCCTTAATATTCATATCAATGTCCGTAGCGGGCGCAGTCTACGCCCAGGACGATGATTCTACGCGCAATGTGCTGAAGCAAGGGCTTCTCGGAGCAGGTGTGGGAGCCATATCATCGAGCGCTTCCGGCGGAAACGCCGGTCAGGGCGCCCTGATAGGCGCGGGCACTTCGGTCATCGGAAGCGCGCTGTTGGATTCCATAACAGGGCCGTCTTCCAGCTCGAGATCCAGCGGGAGAAGGTATGCGCCGCCGCCCGACGATGACTATTACTATGAGGAAGAACCGGGAGAATATTATTATGAAGAACCGCCGCCTCAGGAGTCAGCCTCGAGTAAGATCATAAAGCAAGGTCTTGTCGGCGCGGGAACAGGCGCATTAGCTTCGGGAATGTCCGGGGGAGATGCTGGAAAGGGCGCTCTGATAGGCGCGGGAACCGCTGTTATAGGAAATGCGCTGCTTGATACCATAACCCAGCCAGCCGAACAGAGAAGGGGCAGAGTTTATCGCAGGGCACCGCCGCCAAAAAAGACATATACGACCGAGCAAAACGCCAGCACCGATACCTCCAAGAAGAAGATCATAAAGAAATACGACGATACGGGTAAGCTGGTTTCCGAAGAAGAGATATACTATTAATAAAAAGGGGGCCTTTTTATGAAGACTCTTATATGGGCGATAGTCATATTGATCATATCGGTCGGGATTTTAGCTGAGACCCGCTACTCTATCATTGTCAATCCCCCTATAGTTTCGAAACTCGACCGCCTTACAGGCGATACATGGATAGCCAACTCCGGAACGTGGATAAAAGTGAAGCATGCAGGCCCGGAGAGCGTTGCGGCGGAAGGAGAGAAAATTAAGGCAGAAAGTTCAAAAAAATAAGAATTTTTTCTGGTAAAGGCCTCCGCCCTGACGCTGATAAGTTAGGGCGGAGGCCTTTTAATTTTATCCGCCTTCGCAATCAACGTGTAATAGGCTAAGTGCTTCGGCGGATGTCATAAAAATGGCATGAAGATTAAGAAAATTTTTAGATATGTAATAATCGGGAGTTTATTAGGCAGTTTTATCTTCTATTGCGGTATCGTTTTATCGGAGCAACCCGTGAAGGCAGGCGCTAAAAGCCGCGTTTTTTACGTGGAGCGTGTAATCGATGGCGATACGATAAAACTATCCAATGGAGAGAGGGTCCGTTTCATAGGGGTCGATACGCCCGAGGTATATTATAGCAATAAGCTTATAAGGGATGCCAAAAAGAGTAAACGGGATCGCGCAACCATACAAAAATTGGGCAGGAGGGCTTCGGATTTCACTAAAAATCTCCTGAACGGGAAGCGGGTGCGTCTCGAGTACGATGTTCAGAGGCGTGACAGATACGGAAGGATCCTTGCTTATGTCTACCTTGAGGATGGTACTTTTGTCAATGCCAAGTTATTAGAGGAAGGATACGCGCAGGTCTTGACCATAACCCCTAACGTGAAATATTCCGAGTATTTTCTAAAATTGCAGAGAGAGGCAAGGGAAAATAAACGTGGATTGTGGGCGGATAATTGAGGGACGCCGCATAACATGGGAGGTGTTTTATGGCTGAAAAGGAGATAGGGAAGATAGCGCATTATTATAATCATTTAAGCGTCGCTATCATAGAGCTGGCAGATGCCTTGAAGGTAGGAGAAAAGATACATGTTAAAGGCCATACCTCCGATTTCACGCAGGACGTGGCATCGATGCAGATAGAGCATGCCGGTGTATCGGAAGGTAAGGCAGGAGAGTTCGTAGGCATCAAAGTGTCGGAAAAGGTCCACCTCAACGATCGTGTTTATAAGGTGATTCCTTAAGAGGCAGGTTGCAGGATCAGGGTCAGAACGTTCTCAGAAGATACCCTCCGGGATATTCTGTATTTTTAACTTCATTAATAGAGAATTTTTATGATGAACAATAAAGTGGCGGAGTTTTTTGAGAATATCGCGAGCCTTTTGGAGGCCAAGGGGGATAATCCTTTTAAGATAAGTGCCTACCGGAGGGCAGCATTGAACATAAAGAATCTTTCCGAAGATATCGAGAAGGTCGGAAGGGAGAAGAGACTGGAGGATATCCCGGGTATAGGTAAGGACCTTGCCGCAAAGATAATCGAGATAATTAAAACAGGCAAGCTCGACCATTACGAGAAACTTAAGAGACAGACGCCTTCGGCAATCATCGATTTCATGAACATTCCGGGTATAGGGCCTAAGACCGCGAGGGTTCTTTACGCGGATCTTAAGATAAAGAGCGTCGAGGCACTTGAAAAGAAGGCCAGGCAGCATAAGATAAGCGGCCATCCGGGATTGAAGGATAAGACAGAGGAGAATATCATTAAGGGCATAGAATTGATAAAGAGGCATTCCTCGCGGATGCCTTTGAAGGAAGCCCTGGGCCTGGCCGGAGATGTAATCCGGCGTTTAAAAAAGATGGCTAAAATAGACAGGATATGTTATGCCGGAAGCCTCAGGAGAATGAGTGAGACGGTCCGGGACATAGATATCCTGGTAACTTCGGACGATCCAAAAAAGGCCGTGGAGGCTTTTGTTGGGCTCCCCATTGTCAGAAAGGTCATGGCACAAGGACCTACCAAATCGAGCGTTCTTGTAACTGACGGCACACAGGTTGACTTAAGGGTGGTTGAACCCGGTAGTTTCGGGGCGGCCCTTGTCTATTTTACGGGTTCCAAGGCTCATAATGTTAATATAAGGCAGATGGCCAAGAAGAAAGGATTGAAGATAAATGAGTACGGGGTCTTTGTTGAGAAGACTGGTAAGAGAATAGCCGGCAGGGAAGAAGAGGATATCTACAAAACGTTAAAACTGCCTTTAATTCCTCCGGAACTGAGGGAGGATAGGGGGGAGGTAGAGGCTGCCTTGAGAGGGGCCTTACCGAGATTGATAAGATTGAATGATATCAAAGGCGATTTGCATGTTCATAGTAATTGGAGCGACGGGTCAAACTCCATTGAGGAGATAGCGCTTGCCTGTAAAAAGAGAGGTTACGAATACGTCGGCGTATCCGATCATTCAAAGAGTTTAAAGGTGGCCGGAGGCCTTACCGAGAAGGAGATATTAAAAAGGA
>JAQUQN010000050.1:2257-7616 GCA_028716065.1 Candidatus Omnitrophota bacterium | reverse complement strand
GTATTGATCAAGAAGGTCACGAATTTCGTGTCGCCGGCGATCAGAGCCACGAGCGGCCCTGTGCCGACCACCGAGACCCAATTGACATACGAATGGGAAGCCGGCGTGACCGGTCCGGTACTTGACATGCCGACCATTCCGGCCCCCGACGATGATGGCTTCAAGCTCGATACCAGATTTTCGATACCAGATGATTGTTATGTAAGCGGCGAGATTTATAAGATGGATTATACCACTATAACAGGAGGGATTACCGTCATACAAAGACATGTCTTTGTATCCAGCACGACTTATAATTATATCACTATAAACGGGATTTCGGTATTGAGCTCTACTTTCGGCGAAGGCGAAACGTATGACCAGGAGGATGGCGCCGTAATCAAATATACAGAGACTATAAATTATATCCAAAATCCGGCGTCTTCCGACCCTAAAGATGTCGTGCCTGAAAGCAGCCATTCAGAGGAGCTATACTTACCCCCGATTTTAACAGCCCGTGAACGGCGCATAAAAGATACCATATATACCTACATAACAAAAGGCAGCGAACTTATAAAGACGATCAGTGAAACGATCATTGAAAAGAAACCTTTTATCGGTATCAGTCTGGAACCACCGGCCAAAATAAGAACCGAGACATATCATGCGGTATGGCGCGCCAAGAATGGGTTGCATGATTCCTTTGAACCTTATGAGGACCTTAATGGGAATTGGAGATGGGATGAGGGCGAGCCATTTAGCGATATAGGCGATCTCTACCTCGATTATATTGTTAATTATTCATTCAACCATACTTACCAGCGATGGCAGTGGGCCGGTACTTCGGCCGTTGACTTGAACGGAAATATGAGTTTCTTCATCAAGCCGCCCGAACTTCCGACGCCATCGAGTCCGCAGTTGGTTTGGATCGACAGGAGCAGCGGCTCGGAAGTCGTTGTCGAGGAAGTTACGTATTATTTCGTCCCTGATTATGAGGCGGGGCCATGGACAGGCGAATCATGGAGCGGTGGGACAGACTGGACCGGAAAAGACTGGACAGGAGACAACTGGCACTATGAACCACCTGGAGGTACTGACTGGACAGCGCCTCCGGACTGGTCCGGCACTCTCTGGACCGGCGTCGATTGGTTTGGTATGGACTGGTATGGACAGGAATGGGAAGACCCAGGTGACGGCGGTAAATGGGCCGGTACACAGTGGGCCGACGGCACAATATGGGATGGGACGTGGTGGATAGGGTCAGATTGGTATGGAGAGACTACGGAATGGCAAGGTAGCCCCTGGTCGGGCGGTGGCGGATGGACGGGGACAGACTGGACGGGAAAAGACTGGACAGGAGACCTGCCATCAGGCACCAGCTGGGAAGCAGGTTCTTGGGAGGCAGTAGAGACAGAGGCTTGGACAGGGTATGAGACCATTCCTCAGGAATATACTACGCCATTTGAGTTGGGAGCCAAAAATAGCAGCGGATATCTACCAATGGTAGTAGTAGTCGGATTTCTTACCGCGGATAAATTCCTTGAGAACGAAGCTGATCTTGTCAGATGGCTTGAAGATATGGGATGCTTCGAAGAGACGGTAGATATAGATGTTCTTTACCGGGCAGGGAGCGAGGGGCAGGACTATTACGAGTATACAGGCGGTGAGACTGCCACAGCGGCAGTATCGGATTATACCCGACCCACAACAGATACACGCACCGAGGCAGGATTTATTACCTATTATGTGAGAAAGTTGGAGACCGCCCACGTACCAGAAGGTGAACCAACCGGGTTCTTCGCGATCGCACAAGAACTGCAAGAAGGCGACGATACTTCCAGCCCGGTATACGACAGCCAGGGCAGACTTGTGGGCTACTCCAGCAATGGTGTCGTACTCGTTCCTCCGGAACCGCCGAAGAACGCGGATGGCACCATGACCGTGCCTATACACGACCTCAATAATCCTTCACATCCGGTGGTAGGTTATGACAAGGTCGATTCAGAGGGCAATGTAGTAGAGCAGGTGCGTGACGATGCCAACGGTAACCCCATAACCATAAAGTCGGACGGCCGTAATTACGAAATCAGGGATTCACAAGGCAATCTTCTTGATAAAGGCAACGTAACCAATAAAGCCGACAGAGACAAGTTAACACAATTTGCCAAAACGCTTTCGGAATTGACTGTAAGAGATATAAACCTCAACTTTACGGAGAACGGAAACAGCGTATTCTCCACCAGCGCTACCTATGATGTTACTACCGGAATATCGAGCACCAACCAGAGGACGGCTATAATAGAGACCGGGCTTGTAAAGGGTTATATAAACGAGAATAAGAACTATGACGCCGCCGGCAATGTCACCAGTACCGGCAGGAGCGGCCAGATACTCGGCGCGAACGGTTCAAGCGCCAATATACCTCTATCCGACAGGATGTCGAATGAACAGTTCGAGGCCTTTGCCAAAGCCATGGCTCACTTTGATTTTGCCGTGAACGGCGAAAAGCTCGGCAGCGCCCTCGCCGCCATGGGAGGCATGAGCCTTAAAGACCGTCTCATCGCTTCCATATATGACGCCAAAGGGAATTTGGTAGGATTTGTCGGTGACGCCAAACTTATACAAGTCTCCGCGGAAATGGCCAAGGCCTTATCGAAAGCGACCGGAGAGAATGTCGATATCATGCAGGCGGCCTCGATCATTAAAGGTAAAGATGACTTCTTCTATAAGAACGGCGGATGGAACAATAAAGAGTTCAATAGAGTAGTTTCCAATTTGAAGAACATCCCCGCCGGTGATATCGCAAATGTTGAAGCAGCGATCGGAGCCGTGAACCAGGGCCTGGCCAGGTCCGACAGGATATCGACCAGCAAGGTGATGATAGCCATGCTGTTGGCGGGCCTCGATGATACCAAAAAAGATATTTACGGCATGACGGAGAAAGACAACTTCATGGTAAACGTCTGCAAGATAAAATCAGGAGATATAAAGACGATAGATCAGGCAGTCAGTGCCCTCAATAACAATCTTCAGCCAGGCAAGCAGATAAAGGTCGATTCGTTCCAGATACTGCTCACACTTGCGCGCAAAAACGACAAGGACAGACAGGAGTTCATGGATAACGCGCAGAATATCACGGCCGGCGACATGAATGCGATGGACCAGGCCATAGCTAAATTGAATCAGGGCAGGTCGGAGAACAGCAAGATAAAGGCTGACGGGTTCCAGATGTTCGCGATGCTTGCGAGCAAGAATGACAGTGACCGCAAGGACTTCCTGTCCAGATTATCGAACCCACAAGAACTGGCCGCCAGGGAAAAGGCCATGGACAGGTTGAGGTCGAAGATAGGAACGCATGTCGGCGAGGTATTCGCGCGCGAGATGAGCGGATTGCAGTTGATGGATATGGTATTCAGCATGAGCGATGACGATGTGAAAAATCTCATGACGAAGACAGACGGCGAAATAGTGAGAGATAGCGCAAAACTGGCCGATTCCTTCAGCAAGGCGCAGACACAGCGCGGTTCGACCAATACCGGCATTGACAGGTTCCAGCTCTTCATGGCCGCGCTGAAGCTGTCGGATGGCCAGAGAGCTAATCTGGATAAGACCAGCGCCACGGATATGGGTAACGGCATGGATAAGGCAAAGAGCGTATTCACGATGGGCCCGGGCAATGCCGGCATGGATGACTTCCAATTATTCTTATTTACAAGTTCCTTGAGCAGGGAAGGCCTGGACCTTCTTATTAGCATGCCTGTAAATAATATGAAGGCGCTCTTCACCAGTCTCAAGACATTCTTCAAGACTTTTGCCAATTCGCCGTCCCTGGCAGGAATGAACCTGAAGAACAAGAATGTCACGCCGAGCGACAGCCAGGTGTTGGCCGTGCTTTTGAACCTCGGCGGCGAGAAGGTAAAAGCGCTTTCACAGGTGCTGAATAGCCCGGCCAATATCGCTACCGGGATGCAGAGGCTCCTGAATATCACGGGCCAGAACGCCGCCAGTGTCGACTACTTCTCTCTCGTTTCGGCGGTCATTTCCATAGCGACGGACAGGGGCCTGGCCAATTCCCGTTTCAGTAAGATGTCGGATACACAGCTCAGCACGAAATTTAACGAATTCCTCGCAATGCTAGGTACTCACCCAGGGGCTAATGTTAATAAGATGGACCGGCTGCAGTTATTCATGCAGATGATGAGCCTAGACAGGCAGAGATTCGACGGCATAAAGACAGGTGCGGCCACGGCAGTAGGTAACACGGTAAAAGATATACTCAAGAACATGGGCGCAGATGCCAAGAAGATAGATCCGCTGCAGCTCGTGCTCATCGCTTTGGGTGTCGAGACGAATGCCACGTGGAAGGAGAGGCTGACGAGCCTTGTCCAGGCTTCAACCCTGGAGGCAAGATATGAGGCCACGAAGGCTTTCTTAGCAAGCGTAGCAGGGGTGCAGGGAAGTTCTGTTCAGATACTGATAGCGGTCCTGAACGGCAACGTCAAGCAGGACGCGGCCATGGCGAAAGCAGAGACAGCCGACCAGGTAAGGGCCGTGATGAACGATATCATAAACAGCATGGGCGCGGACGCCGGAAAGGCCGATCGTGTAGAACTTGCCATACTCGCCCTTGGCATATCGACAGATACCGGCATGAAGAAGAGGTTCGATGAGTTCAAGGCCAACGGCTCCCTCGGCCAGAATTACGCGAACACGAAGACGGTTGCAGAAAAGATAGCAGCAGCAATACCCGCTCTAAAAGACTCTGTTAATCCTATTACCATATTTATCGTGATGCTGAAGCTAAGCGACGCCCAGCTTAATGGCATAGCTACACCTCAAGGAATAAATAAACTTGCCACAGAGATAATAGTACAAATAAATAGGAACCTATTGAATGATGTAAAATCTGCCACTGGAGTAACTTTCGCCATAGGCGCAAACGCCAAGGGAGAATTCGTAGTAAATGCCCAGACCACCTTCGACAATATCAAGGCCAATAAACAGGATGCCTACCTTGCAAAGGCCGGCGTAACCAACCAGGCCGACATAGCCATAATAAAGGCCAACGCATCAGACATCACGGTCGGCCTCGGAGTGGAAAGAGGAGCGGTGAAGTCCGCATTGATGGTATCGAGCGACATCGCCGTTAAACTCTCCAAGGCCACCGTGGACGCCGTTGCCCAGGACGTCGTATCGGTAAAGGCCGTCATGTTCACCATAGGGGCGGATGCCAACGGCAACATGAAGCTCAGCGCCCAGACCACCTTCGACAATATCAAGGCCAATAAACAGGATGCCTACCTTGCAAAGGCCGGCGTAACCAACCAGGCCGACATAGCCATAATAAAGGCCAACGCATCAGACATCACGGTCGGCCTCG
>JAQUQN010000050.1:0-2157 GCA_028716065.1 Candidatus Omnitrophota bacterium | reverse complement strand
ATTGATGGTATCGAGCGACATCGCCGTTAAACTCTCCAAGGCCACCGTGGACGCCGTTGCCCAGGACGTCGTATCGGTAAAGGCCGTCATGTTCACCATAGGGGCGGATGCCAACGGCAACATGAAGTTATACGCTCATACAACAGGCGATAATATAAAGAGCGATAGGTTGAAGAGATATCTCTTTGATACCAGTATTACAGGTGTAGCTCCGGAAGATATAAGCGTACAGCTCAGCCGCGAAGGCAATATTACTGATGTGGTTCTTTCGATATCCCGCACCGTAGACGGTAAGTCTGTAACGCTACAGTACATGCTGGGTACGCAACGGGGTATGATACTTAACTTTAAAGGCAAAATGGGTACCTTCCGTATCGTCATAGAAAATACGAAGACGGAAATGAATGTAGTGGATTCGGTTGTCAAGGCTATGGCTGATGCCCCTGACACCAAGACCACCGTTGAAGCCGCTCTTAAGCTTGGGACTTATGAGGAAAAGACCGAAGTAAAAGTAAGCAGAGGCGAATATGATGTTATTACGCACGAGAAGGCCGAAGACACGGAATATGCGGTTCATGCGGCAACAGGCGGGTTGGACGGCAAAGGTGAAATAAAGATCCGTGGCAACATGCGCATCAGCATCGACGGAGTAGGTATCTTTGAATTTGCCCAGGCGCGCGAACTTGGCAAATACGATGCCAAGACGAAGACCACGACCAATACGTTTAAAAACACATGCGTTTATGTAGGCAAGGAAGAGGTCGTGGAAGGGGATAGCTATCTATTAAAAGCAGGCGTTAACGAGACGACGGCCGACGGCGTAATGAATAGATTTAATTCCTTGAATGACATGTTAACCGGTGCTGATACGGCTCCGAATACGCGCGATGCTCTCCTTAACATGGCAAAGGACATGACGGCCGGCAAGACACCAAAGTTTGAATTTACCAGCGTAATTATAGAGAAGGACGCATTCTCTTTTGCCGGCGGAAAAGCCATGATAAGAGTCGAAGGCTTTACCAAGAACGGTGAAAAGGTGAGCCTCCAGGAAGAGATGACTGAGATTACTTATAAGAATGCCGTATCCAGGATGAATGACTTGAAAGCCAAGATAGCTGGCGCGGATAGCGCCGAGAAACTCATAGGCCAGCGCGAAGTAGGACTCGACGCAGCCGGAGAACATCTTACGGCATCCAAAGGCCTATTGGAGGATATCGCCTTCAAGGAGAGGAGGATGTTCAGTTTCAACGTCGTCGACAATAAAGGTGCTCATATCTCCGGAAGGATAACACCCCAGACGAGTTCGCAGGAGAAGGTTTTCACTTTTATGCAGAATGGTAAGAAGGTCCAGACAAAAGAGCAGTGGGTATCTCTGTTTAATGGCAAGGACGGTGCCGCGGTCGGCCACATGTATAAAGGTATAAATGCTGATGGAGAAACAGTAAGAGAATTCGCGCAATTATGTGATGAGAAAGGCCTCGGGAATAGCGCGTTAACGTCTGCTATGGCTGAGATATATGGGCGCGAAGCGTCGGTCTCCTTATCTAAAGACGGCGCCAAGCTGGAGATATCGATGAACCTTGCAAAGGAAGGTGATTTCTTTAGAACTGAGCTTAAAGACGGCAGACCCGCTTTATTAAGAGGCGAGATCAAGCTAGAGCTATTATTTACAGGTAACTTCAAACTGGTTACCGAAGTGAAATTGCGCGATGGTTTTGCCGGAGTCAAGGAACGCTCCGAGATACGCTTGGCCGATGGTGATAAATTTAACATCGTCTATGGTTGGGTGGAGATCGCTAAATATAATTCCGTCGAGGCAGAACGAGAGCAGAATGTATTTGCACCTACTTCTAAAGGCAGCGGTGTCTCACCAAGACCTACGGCTCCCGATTCACCGGACGGAAATATAAAAGGAGAGATTGATGTAGCGGGCGGGAAGTGTTATTTGAGCGGGACGTGGACTGTTGCAGAGGACAAGATAGTATTTGCGCCCGGCCAGACATTTACTATAAGCGGCGATACATCCTTCCTCGCGCCATTCAAGGTAGGGGGGCGCACGATAGATGTGGGCCAGACATTTGCCATATCAAAGGATGTAAAAGGTGTTCATAGGGCCCAGGCGCTGGATGAAATAAAGGCCAATGTAGAAAAACAGAT
>JAQUQN010000049.1 GCA_028716065.1 Candidatus Omnitrophota bacterium | reverse complement strand
TTTTTCAACCGATGTTTTGAGCTCACCGAGCCCTTTCGTGATTATTCCGATGGCTTCTTCCTGCCGTATCACCTGTAGTTGCCTCTTGAACAATATGCCTATGTTATTCCGAGTAAGTTCAAGCCACCATTGCTTGGTCTCAAGATTCAATATAGGTTCTTTATACTTTTCTATTATCTTTCCAGGAGAAAACGCTTTGATAAAAGATACCAGTGCAGCCTTTACACCTTTCTCTTTTATGGCTTGATATGCTTTTTGTAAGGTCAACCTTACCTTTGCTTTAAAATTTTCTATTATCTCTCCCAGGGCAGCCTTCATACCTTTCTCTTTTACGGCTTTTATGGCCTTTACACTCTTTTCCTTTACGGCTTGATATGCCACCTGTAAACTTAACATTAAACCCTTGACGGAGAATAGGCCGCCTATCACCAAAGCCGCTCCTGCAAGTGTGATCGTTGAAGCGATAACACCTCCTCCTACGTATACGAAATATATACCTATCAAGATCGCCATCAAGCCTGCTGCGCTGGCAGTCCATCTCATTACGAAGCGGGGACCGGCCCTTCCCAGATCTTTTCCGATGCTGCCATAAGGATTCAATATCACGTGCGCTTTATCATATTCGTCTACGAGTTTCTTTCTTGCGTCCGATAGCGCCTTCTCTATATTTGTCAAATCCCCTACCGTGATGAATTTTCCTTCTGATTCTGTGGGCAACTTCTCCCTCGGCTCTGCCCTGGACTCTGGAATTTCGCGGGTAACTTCAGGCACTGCCGGCGTAACCGCTTCAGGGCCTTCCCCTGCTGCTGTCGACACGGCTGAGGATACTGCTGCAGGTACCGCGCGGGGTTGTCTTCGGAACAATCGGGATAAGAAGGCTGTCACCAACGCCACGAAGGCCAAGATCATCGCGTATAATATTGCCCCTTTTGCGATATATGTTCTGGCCTTTGCCTTTATGAGATTCCACCTGGATTGAGGCTGCGCTTTCGCGATACTAAGCTTTCCTTTCAATACAGCCGTAGAGGTGTCAATCCTCTCTTTTACATCGACCTTATCAAGATTATATTTCGCCGTGTCGGCCGCGACATCACAGGACTGCTCCATGTATATGAAAAAGAGCTCCGGCATGCCGACCGTCTGGCCCTCGCTGGCCAATAGGCTCGATGCCGTATTTACATAATCTTTTAGAAGGGCTTTCAAAACGGCATCTTCCAGAATAATATTCATCTTCTCCATGAGGTCTGCGTGGCCGTTCTTTGCCCAGTATATCAGCTGCCCGAACGACTTTATGCCTGATTTATCGGCCAGATCAAATACTTCCTCGCTCGTCACGGAATTATCGAAAAGAGAATTGAAGTACTTAACCGTTGTATCCTTCATCTCCTTGGCGCGCGCTACCTCTTCAGGAGTCATATCGGCTACTTCATCTGCCCAATGCATCAGATTATAAAAGTAATCCTTCCGGATAGTCCCGATATTCTTGCCTTTAAGTCCTAATATCTCTGTTAAGTTTGGTCCTAGCAACGACGCATATGTATCTAATACGATCCCCTTATCCTTGATCGTGATCGTATCATCGTCAAACACCACGCCGGTCCTTATTTGTAATATAGTTTCCGGATCGGCCTTATCGTAAACGATTACGATACCGGGGAACTTCCTGTCCCAGAGATATGTCTTGCCGTCTACGGTTATGATGCGTTTTACGGTTTCTTCCGTCTCTCCCGGTAAAGTTACTTTTTTGGTCCCTGTAATATTACCTTCCGCGTCTTTGATTGGTTCTATCCTTATTCCTTCTACCACCTTCACGCGGTTCGGGTCTCCGACCTTCGAAACATAGACTTCGCCTTTTTCAATATCGTAGACATATTGCTCATCGCCTTCATAGTAGAATAGTTTGAAGATATTTGTTATCTTCCCATCTTTATCCAGCTGGCATTCATACTGCGCATGATCGGGATCCGAGAGCGGGGCAACTACTGTGTGGCCCCTGATCAAGTTGTAATCTGCATGCTTTCTGTTATATTCGCTGTCGGCGAATGTGGTCATGATCTGGGTAGGAGTATATTTAATGCTTGCTATTTCGCCATCGCGGGCGATCTTTAAGCTAGCGCCGAAGACCTTGTTCACAAGTATATCTTCTACTTTTTTCCTGCCTTCTATCTTATCCATGGAGCCGTAGACGATACCCTGCATCATCAGGTTTCTCGTCTTCGGATCCACTATGCCTATCTTTATCTCGCACGGATTCACTTTTACGACATCGCCTTCTTTTGCTATGGCAGACGGCGGGACCAGATAGACCCTCCCTGTCTTCTTTCCTGTATTAGAATCGTATTCGTAGAGATATTCATAATTGATGACGGCGGTGCCGGCGCGGAAGATTTCCGTGCGGCCCTTCGTGTTCTTCCTGAGTTCGAATTCGCCGCTACAATCCTGCAACACCTCAAGTTCTCCCGTCTCCGTCCTCACCGAATGCCAGAACCTCCCGGGCAGGCTTGAACGTGTCGTATAAACCATTATGCGGCCCAGTTGCGGAACATACTCAGCAAAGTTCATCTCTTCGATAACATAACTATCCTTATCGGGAAGCGTTATATCTTCGGCCCTTGTGTCCTTGGTGGGTCTTTCTTTGGTAGGACGTTCACCATTTTTCATCCTGCACTTGAATAACTGTATCAGCGGTTCTTTAAGTTCGCCGAAGTTTATGCTCTTATCCTTATATCCTATGTAGAAGATGCCCTGGTCCCACTCATCCGTAGCAGGTATCGTGAATATATAGATATTTTCCTTATCGGTTTTATATAATTCTTCAACGCTCTCTCCGATAATATTGAACTTCTCGTCAAAATTAAAACTGACCTTCTTGTCCAGTTTTTCTCCATCCCGGTCTCTCTTATAAAGTATATATTTACCGGTGATAGTATCCTTGAATATACGGTCCCAGTTATGATTATAATATTCGTCTTTTTCGGTGCTCTTTTCGCTAACCGAGGGCTCGAGACCTTTTCTGGTTTCCGTTACTTTCTCTTTTATCTTATAGTGCCTCAGTTCTCTTATATCTTTATTATTTATCAGGACTATGCCTTCGAGATTGCCTTCTCTTTCCACACGTCTGGTCACGATTCTCTTCGCGTCGTTGCCCTTCTCATCCTTATAGGGTTCTTCGTACTGTTCTTCATATGTTTCCCGGAAACGTTCCGGGCTCAGCCATATCCGCTCGAGATACTCGGGATCCGCTTCATTCCTGATATATTTTATCTCCATCTCATCTTTTCTGTCTTCCGTCCCTGCCTTTATTCCCTCTTCGACGTTTTCAACATCCCTGCCGAATATCGTCAATTTTACGGCATGTATCGGCAGGTCGGGCCTTAAGAGATTAAATTTGTCGAACCTTATATCCTCCACGCTTAATAACGTCCACTCTTCTTCACCTGCCTGGTCTGCCTTCTTCTCTTCCCTTATGAAGGTCCTTATTAAAGTGCCGGTCTTGTCTTTCCTGTGGTGGATCTCTTTCTTCTGGATGTCCGATACGGTTATATTGGCCATCAGTTCTTCTGTAGTCACCTCTTTATTTTTCGTAGCCTTTTCTATTTTCGCCGGATCGATGGTGTATATCTTAGAGTAAGTCGTATCCTCATCCGGGACATACTTTATGTTTCCGGCTGCGTCTCTCTCTTCCCTGGTCTTATGTTCTTCGCCATTGGCATATATGCCGTAGAAGAATGTCCATTTCTCTCCCTCGCGGAATTCTTCGTGGTCCTTGAGACCCTCGACAAGATCGCCCTTATCATCGCAATACGTCCTTGTCTTCGTGCGGGTAGGAGAATTCAAATCGTCGGTTACTTCCTGGTATATCCTTCGCTTCTTAAATTCAACCTTGCCTTCCGGCGTCTTCACTTCCTCGAGGAAGAAGACATCCGTTACTATATGGCTCTTCAGATCTTTTTCGTTATATTTTGAAACCTCTACCACCTTGCCTTTTACCGTAAGCCTTTCGCCAGTCTTATAAAGAATGACCTCTTTATTGAAGACCTCCTGTTTATCTTCCGCCATGTAACCTATTAACCTGTCATTCTCATCTTTTTTAGGATTGGACGGGTCGGTCTTATAAGATTCTCCAGAAGGCATGCCAACGCTTGTTATGTCCACCGGCTCCCAATGCTCCTTCTCTTCGGCATCGTAGTTTATCAGGGACTTCTTCTCCTTGCGGACGTCATTGGACGGTATCTCCCTGCCTCTTTCGTCGCAGTAGGTCTTTGTCTCTCTGGCAGAGGTGGGCCTATTCTCATTATCCTTATCGTGCTCCGGATATCTTATGACCTGAGCGCCTATCTTTATGCCTTCTTTATTCCGGGGGGCCAGAAGGTATGTATCTATCACATCTTCGGTCTTTTTGGGATCTATGCGGTAATCTTTTCCATCCTCGCCTTTCTCCATCTTTCCGTCATGCTTGGTGCTTACTCTTTCTACTATATTCTCCCTCGCTATGTTTACATCGCCATTTCTGAATATTTCTATCTCTCTATTGCGATGCGTCTGCCGCTTATTCACGGGCACGGTCGTTATCCTGCCGTTGACCTTCGCTCTCATGCCATGGAAGTAATCGCCGTTTGCCCATGTTCCTTCCAGAAGGCTCCAATCTTCATCGCCATTTTCATCGTAAGCTATTACGGATTCAACGACATCTTTTTTATCCGTCAGATTTCCATCTTCGTCGCAATGCGTCTTTGTCTCTTTGGCATAATGTGGACGACCCTTGTCATCGAAATCGGCGAACTCAAATACGCTTACATGTTTCTTTATACCGTTCAACGTAGTCTCTACTGTCTTTTCGTTCATGTAACCGGTAGTCTCATCATACCTGAATCTTTCCAGAAGATCCGTCCTGTCGCCCGTTATCGGATCTATGGCCCTGCTTGGCAACTCTATCAATCTATTATTATCATCGTACTTCGGATTATCCGCGCTACTTGGCACCATCTTCCAGTCTTCAAAACTGATACGTGTGCGTGGGGCCTTGGCCGGAGCCGGTTTTGATGGGGTCACACTTGGTTTGGCGGGTGCTTCCGCCGTAACTACCGGCTTGACTGGGGCGGGTCTTTCCTCGCCCTTACCTGCAACCTCTACGATACGGGGCGCCTTGCCTGCCTTAATCGCACCTATAGCATCCGTGAAATATTTCAGATCTAACCTATGCGTAACCGTCTGACCCGGTTTCTTCCAGTCGAACCACAGATACGCTCCGGCGGCGCCGGTTTGATATGCTTTGCCGATAGGGTCATTAGCGGCCTGCGGGTCCATCTCGCCATAGATGACCTCAACGCCATCGGCTACGTTATAACTACCTGCGTTATCGATCCATGCCGCGCCAAGAGAACCGTCATCATTCGTATAAGCGTGGATCTGGAATATATCGCCTTTCTTCAATAGATGTATCCAATATCTGGCCTTTTCTATATCCGCGCAGCTTACGCTGACTGCCATCCCTGTCCCATCGGCGCGTTTTAAAGTGCGCATCGCATCCGCCCATTTTTCGGCTGACTTTTGTAGCTCCCTATCCGTTCCCGCGTGGTCGATCTCGTTCACAAATTCTACGGCCATTATCGCCTTGCCGCCGGTTTTCGCTATAATATCGGCAAGGAGCTCTTTATCAATGCCTATCAATTTGTCCGAATTGAGTGCCTGCGGGTGGTCGTCTTTGATACCAAAATCATGGAATACCAGTATAAGCCTGATCCCTGACTTTTCGGCCGCGGCCAGTAAATTGGAGAGGTCATTTACGGCAAGGTCCCTATTTTTAAATCTCATCGGTTCGCCGGTATTTGCGTCATATTCTATGCCGCTATCCAACTTTGAACCGATGGCTAATACTATCCTTGCCTCTTTCACGCCGGCAGAGGCGAGCTCTTTAAATTTGGATTCGATCTCGCCTAGATGTTTAGTGACGCCGTCTTTCGTCCCTACGGCCCATTCGTACCACGGCAGATAGAAGGACGCGCCGACGTGGTCGGTGAACGTCTTTGACGGCACCTTATCGATGTAGGTCTCTTTGCGAAGTTGCGTGACAACCGGTTTTTCTTCGGCTTTTAACGCATCTATACTGAGGTCCTTTATCTCTATGACACCGTCGCCATCCGTAGTCTTTACCGTGTCGCTAGTATTATCGTTCATGGCAAACTTCACACCTATGGCCGTTATCTCTCTTGGATTGAATGCCGGGTCGGTATGGCCTTGCCTGTTTTCCTTCAAGGTCGTGGGGACATAACTTATCTCGATCCATTCGCCGGCCTTATTCACGTTCATCCAGTCGGAATATTGGCTGTCGCCTTTGGCATTTTTAGCGAAAACCTGAATTCCATTATAGCCGTTCTTCGCGAAGGCCGCAGGGACCTTTATTTTTACAGATATCTTTACGCCTTTGCTTACGGTTTCTTTATATTCTTTCGGTACGGCACAGTAAACCTCTCCCTTGCTGAGCTCTTTATCTTTCCCTTTCAGATTAACGGAAAGTTCCAGATACTCTTTCCCATCGTCCGCTTTCTTTACTGTAGCTGTCCTTATGCCGCGGCTGTCCATATAAGTCGTGACTTCCCAATCTCTTGTAATTAACCCTGCGTCGGCGAATTCAACCTGTTCTCTCAATACCCTGATGGTCTTAAGGTCCAGCGCCCCCGTCTTCTTTTCTTCGGGAACCTGCAGAGGAGCCTCGATGGCCTTGGGCGTCAGCATGTCTCCCTTCATCGTCCCCAGGAATACGCGCGTCTCTTCGACGGTCTCCTTCGCGTTGAATATCATGAATCGCGTACCTTCGATCTTGCCCTTGACATTCTTTACTGTCAACTTTTCCGAGATGATTTCCAGTTTTGCCCGGCCGTTATCCACGAAACGATAGCAAGGTCCTATCTTTTTGCCGCAATGAATATCGCTTGAGCCTATCTTTACCAAACCGGTATCTTCTTTTTTCGGCCTGTCATACGAATCGCCGCTATACCTGAGACTGTCATCCAGGATAACGCTTACTTCCGGTTTATTTGCGGAAGGAATGGCTGGTATCACCACTTCACAGTTTTCGACCGTAAAAGGTTTTTTACCATCGAACTTTTCGTACAGCCAGCCTTCGGTAATAGCCCACTTTGCCTCGTCGAATTTGCCGTCTTTTATCGAAACAACCGGCTCATTTTCACTGCCCTTGCATATCGATATGTATCTGACCTCTGGTATGATGTAAATCTTGAAGACGTTTCCGTCTTTATCCATGTCTGGATATGCCTTGCCGCGGTTATTGACAAAGTATATGGCGTCGAATACGGGATATTTGAAGTCATCCGATGAGACCTTCTTGTTCTTACCCTTCATCTTGGAGATGACGGTCTTCAAATACTCCAGCCTGTCGCCTAAGGTCGTGCCTGCGGTTATGATATCCTTCAACTGTAAACCGGGCTTTGCACCTTCTGTCAGGGCGATCGTAGCCATTATAAGCCTGTCAAGTGAGAGCCTTTCGCGGACAAGTTCTTCTTCGCGGGCGATCTCTTCCGGCAAAAATTCCAGGAACGAACTCTCTTCGGCGGTCCTCGCCTCTAGTTTCTTCTTCAGGATCTCATCGCGCTTTTCGAGCAGGAATTTCAGCCGCGACGCTTCCGCGTACTTCAATATTTCAGGTCTCGGCCAGTCTTTCTTATCCTTCATGTCGCCGAAGCCTTCGTTCAATACGGGTTCCACTTCTTT
>JAQUQN010000048.1:6494-7941 GCA_028716065.1 Candidatus Omnitrophota bacterium | reverse complement strand
TGAGCGATGGTATCAAGGAAGGTTCTGCGAAAGCGAAACAGTGCAGTCTGCGCACTTCGAAGTAATAAATAACGAACTTTCATATTCATAAATAGGACGCTATCTCTTCGTTAAGGGGTAGCGTCTTTATTTTATAATTCGAAAAAAAGATGATAAGATCCTTCAGTCACGCATGTCTGGTGGTAAGGGACCTCGAAAGGTCTTTAGGGTTCTACAGGGACATCCTGGGCCTCAAGGTGGCAAGGGGCATTACCATAGAGGGAGATTACCCGGATAAGGCGTTCGCGAAAAGAGGCGTGAAGATAAATTACGTGAAGATGCTCGCCGCCGGCCAGCGTGAGGGGTCTGACCCCTTTCTCGAGCTTCATTATTGGATCAGGCCGAGGAAGATATCCAGGCCCAATTATAATCACATCTCGTTCAACGTGAAAGATCTTGTAAGCGAATATAAAAGATTAAAGAAACGCGGAGTCCGGTTCATTTCGCCCCCCGCCACATCTCCAGATAAGAGGAGGCGGCTATGTTTCGCGTTCGACCCGGACAATAACCTGATAGAATTTATAGAAGATATCGGTGTTTCAAGAAAGAAGAGGACATGAAAACGTTCAACATTAATTTTTCCAGGGTAAAGGCCGCCGCCATGCTGGCCGTCTTTATCCTATTTACGGCGGTCTTGGGTTTTTCCGGAACCCAGGAGTCCGGCAGGATATTCCAGGCCTCCACGATAAAGGCGCTCATGGAGGGCGTATTTGACGGCCAGTTGACCATAGGCGACCTGAAAGCGGAAGGCGACTTCGGCATAGGGACCTTCGAGGGCCTGGACGGCGAGATGGTCCTTCTGAACGGCGTCTGCTACCGTGTAAAGACCGACGGCGCCGCTTACGAGGCGGACGATACGGAATTGACGCCGTTCGCGGCGGTATCGTTCTTCAAGAGCGACAATACGCTTCAGGCCGATGAGCCGATGGACTACTCGCAGCTGCAGAAATATATAGATATGTACCTGCCCACGAAGAACATCATGTACATGATAAAGATAAAAGGGACGTTCTCTCACGTAAAGACGAGAAGCGTGGCAAAGTATGAGAAGCCCTATCCCACGCTCTACAGGGCAGTGAAGAATCAGAAGGTATTCGACTTCCGCGACGTGAAGGGCACACTGGTGGGGTTCTGGTTCCCGAAGTACATGAACGGGGTGAACATGGCGGGGTATCATCTCCATTTCATATCGGATGACAGGAAAGCGGGCGGCCATCTTCTCGACTGCACCCTCGATAAAGGCGTTATCGAGATAGGCAACGCCAACATCTTTCACATGGAGCTTCCCGAAGAAGGCCATTTCTGGGACGTGGACCTCACAAAGGACAAGGACGCAGAACTCAAAAAGGTCGAGAGTAAATAAACCCATGATACCGAAAGCCAGGATAATATGCACGCTGGGGCCGGC
>JAQUQN010000048.1:0-6394 GCA_028716065.1 Candidatus Omnitrophota bacterium | reverse complement strand
AAGTGGATTATATCGCCCAGTCTTTCGTCAGGACGAAGGACGATATCCTCACCTTAAGAAAGCGCCTCGGAAATGTTCGGGCAGCTCCCCGCGTAATAGCTAAGATAGAGAACGGCGAAGGCATAAGGAACATAGACGCGATAATAAAGGTATGCGACGGGATAATGGTCGCCAGGGGCGACATGGGCGTCTCCATCCCCATATATGAGGTTCCGATAGTCCAGAAAGAGATTATAAGGAAGTGCAACCGCGCGAAGAAGTTCGTCATCACCGCCACGCAGATGCTCGAGAGCATGACCGAGAACCGCATGCCCACGAGGGCCGAGGTCTCGGACGTGGCCAACGCCATACTGGACGGCACGGACTACGTGATGCTCTCCGCCGAGAGCGCCGTCGGTTCGTATCCGGTAGAGTGCGTGGACATGATGAATAGAATCATAAAATATACGGAAAAGGCCAGGCCCAATTTCACTTGCCCAAAAACTCCTACCGCCTGACTCCCGATGAAACGGTTCCAAAAACCACCAATAGTTTAGCCAAAAATTGGCACCAATCTGACACCAAACATATAGGCATATTTAACATAATTTGTTTGGTACAAAAATAGGTTGACAAACGTTACCAAACAATGTATACTCTATACAGATATTTGTTTGGTAATAGAAAGGCTTGGGACATGGGTCTGATTAAAGGGGTTCTCAGGGAAGAATTGGAAAACTCCATACGGCTAAAAAAAAGATATGAGGAAGAGCTGAAATCTCATCCGGGTGGCAGCCTGATATTAAAGAAGATAAGGGGCCACAGCTATTATTATCTCGCATTCAGAGAAGGCAAGAGAGTAAGGTTCATTTATAAGGGCAAGCAATTGCGAAAAGAATTTCTGGAGGAATTCAGGAAATCGAAACAGTTAAGATTAAAATATAAGCAGATGATCAAGCAGCTAAGCAGTCGAATAAAGTATTTAAGGAAGGCATTGCGTGGAAAAGAAAACGTTTGACCTGTGCATGGAAGTTTTAAGGAGATTCGAAAAGGCGGGTATCTTAAAGCATCTTATATTGATCGGCAGCTGGAGCATTTATTTTTATAAATATTACTTTAATTCCAAAGAATATTCTACTTTTATTAGAACAAAAGATATCGATTTTCTGGTACCGATACCTCCCAGGTTTAATAGCAATATCACCGTTTTCGACCTCTTGAAAGACCTCGGTTTTATTGAAGAACACAAAGGGTCGAAGGGTTATTTAAAATTAGAACATCCCGATCTAACCGTAGAGTTTCTTGTGCCGGAACGAGGCCGTGGGCATAATAAGCCATACTTGATTCCTCAGCTTGGTATCAATGCTGTTCCTCTAAGATTTCTGGATTTTCTTATAACAAATACCATTGCTGTTAATGCCGAAGGATCGATTATTAGATTACCTGATCCGGCCGCATATGCTTTGCATAAATTCATAGTGTTTAAAAGGCGTCGAAAAATAGATAAACATGATAGAGATATCGAAGGCGCAATAAGGGTCTTTAGAGAGCTATCAAAGAATAACAAAATCGACTCTATAAAGACGATCTTTAACAAAATGCATAAGAAATGGCGGGAAAAGATAATAGCAAATCTCAAAAGCATAGATGAACCGGAGATCGTTGAAATTCTGAAGGGGACATAATAAATATTTCTGCTTGTCAGCAGTTGATTTGTTATGTAAAATAAGTTTTCCAGACGCTGGCGTCCCGCCTGAGACACGTTATAGACATGACGGCGGGACTGGCCATGAATAGTTTAGAGTCGGGTTTAGGCTGGCGTAGCTCAGTTGGTCCGCCTTCGCAATCAATGAGCAATAGATCAGATGCTTCGGCGAGACCTTCAATGGATATATAGATAAGAATTAGCTGGCGTAGCTCAGTTGGTAGAGCAGCGGTTTCGTAAACCGCAGGTCCTCAGTTCAAATCTGAGCGCCAGCTCCATTCTGCTTCGCCCTTAGACGAGCAATAGCAGGTAGGGCTTCGTAGGAATGCTCTTATGAGGCACAAGACGAAGTTACCGCATCTCGTATCGGCGCTGATCCTATTCGCGTCCGCGGCATTCGCCGAGACCTACATCGACACGAAGGCCACGGTCAAATGTCCTTTCGGAAAGAAGGGCGAGGATAGGGAAGATGCCGCCGAACCCCGCACCACTCCAATCGTAAAATCCAAAAAATCTCTTACCGAAGAGCCGATAAAGGCGGATGAAAGTAATCGGGGGACAGAGAACGGGGTACGGGTAAAATAGGGGGTAATACCATGAACGTCATGGAAGCGATCAAAAAAAGATACAGCGTGCGTGACTACGATAAGCGGCCCGTAGAGAAGGAGAAGCTGGACAGTATATTGGAGGCAGCCAGGCTTGCGCCATCGGCGAGCAACAGGCAGGAATGGAGGTTCGTCGTCGTCCAGGATAAAGATACGAGGCAGGAGTTGATGAAGGCCGCCAAGAACCAGTCCTTTGTAGGTGAGGCACCCGTAGTGATCGCCTGCTGTGCCAAACACGATGGCCATGTGATGAGCTGCGGGCAATTATGCTATCCCATCGACGTCGCCATCGCCATGGAGCACATGGCGCTTAAAGCAACTGAGGAAGGGCTGGGGACCTGCTGGGTCGGCGCATTTTACGAGGACAAGGTCAAAGAGATACTGAAGATCCCCGAGGATATCCGAGTAGTGGAACTCTTAGCTCTCGGCTACCCTGCCAAGCCTTCCGCTCCCAATAAGCAAAGATTGAGCATTAAAGATATAGTGATGTATGAGAAGTGGAAATAGGGGTCCGGGGACCGGGGTACGGGGAACGGGGTACGGGGAATGGGTAAAAGGGTGTCCCCTTAGGGAACGTCCCCAAAACATCCCATAAAGGTGGCAGATCCACAGTCGAAAATCTAAGGCTAGTACATAAAGATTGTAATAAGAGAAAACGTGCTTCTTTAAAAAGCTTATTAGCCGAAAACCCTATCGAACACTTGTGGGGATTGCGAAAGAGCACTCGAAAAAAAGCAAGGGAAAATAGCATAAATTCGGAGCCAAAAGGGGACACCCTACGAGGAAATTTTAGGGTGGCGAGGGCAAGGCCTTAAGGGCTATGAAAAAGGCGGCCGAGTGTTTATGGGATGGGGTTACCAGTCCCGCGAAAAGCGGGACGTGAAAGTTACCCATGCCTATTTCTTGTTGAGTGTAAACCCCATACGAGGCCGCCTTTAAATGCCCGAAAGGCCGCCCGAGACAGGACCCTAAAATTTTTAAGCTGTGCGAACATAACGAGGTTTAGGTTAATATTTACACCCGCCCATAAATTTGCTATAATCCACTCAAATGATACGCTTTCGAGACGTGCTGAAGGACCGGAACTTCTTATTTCTGTGGCTCGCCCAAGTCATATCGAACTTCGGCGATCGCCTGAATCAGATGGCGCTCGTCGCTCTTATCTATCAGCGCTCTCCCGGTTCCGCGATGGCCCTCGCGAAACTCATATCTTTCACCGTGATTCCCGTATTTCTGATAGGCCCTATTGCTGGAGCGTGGGTAGATCGCCTGAACAGGAAGCACGTCATGATAATCTCGGATGTGTTGCGCGGAATACTGGTGCTCTCGATCCCCTTATTCATATATCTGAACCAGATACTCGTGATATATTTCATCGTGTTCCTCACATTTTCCATCTCGCGCTTCTTCATACCTTCGAAGATGGCGATAATCCCGGAACTTGTCTCGAAGGATAAACTGCTGGTGGCAAATACGCTATCCGACACGACGCACATGATAGGGAATGTCCTCGGGCTCGTCGTGGCCGGCGTCATAGTGAACATAAGGGGTATCGGAGCTGTCGGCGGTTTCTACATAGACGCGGTCACATTCTTCGTATCGGCGAGCCTCATCGCGATGATAGTCCAGCGCGGCTTCATAAAGGAAGTGAGGCAGGACCTTAAGGCCACGGGAAGCGCCTTGAAAAGTTCCATCAGGAAGAGCATCGTGAGCGACATCAAGGACGGGCTGAAATATATCGCCGGCTACGGGAAGATGCGTCTCATAATGAGCGTATTCTTCTTACTTCTGGCCGGCATCGGTGCGATATCATGCGTCATCATAGTCTTTATCCAGGCGGCGTTCGGCAACGCGACGAGGGACCTCGGATTTCTCGGGATGTTTCTCGTAGGAGGGCTTTTTCTCGGGACCCTCTTTTACGGCAGGTTCTGCCAGAAGGCCGACAAGAAGAAGGTCATATTTTTGAGTTTCGTGGTAAGCGGCATATTCATAGCGTTATTCAGTATCTTCGTGAAAGAGTACCCCAATATCTTCACGGCAGGCTTCATCGCCGCGCTCCTCGGCGCCTCGATAAGCCCGATAATGATATCGAGTAATACCATCACGCACGAGACGATTCCCGAAGAGATCAGGGGAAGGATATTCAGTTCCATCGAGGCGGTGATACACCTGGCGTTCCTTCTCTTCATGTTCCTGGCAGCGTATCTTTCGAATTATATCGACAGGTTCTGGATATTGATGGGCGTGGGTGGAGTCTTTTCGGTATGCGGTATCGTAGGGTTCCTCGTGTGGCGCTTTCCGCTTAAAGGCCGGACCTCGTAACTACTTAGTCTTGGCCGAAGTGGACTTCGAGGCCTTATCCATGCAGACCTTGTAGTAGTTGCAAACGGGGCAGCAGATATTTTCCTCGCCCTTCTCGCCGCGGTACCACTTCGTTTCGCATGTCCAGTATACCTGGCAAGTTTCGCAACAATGGATCTTTGGCTGAGCCATCTTCAACTTCCTTTCGCCTTTAAAATACATTATAAGGAGTAAATTGTCAACAAATTTGATGGCGTAAAATTATTTGTGTATCTCTTCGCTTGGCGGCTTACCGGCAAGGTTCCCCTCTCGGCCGAGTGCCTCGCCGGAACGCGCAATTTTCCCCAGCGAGGAAAATTGCGCTCGGAAAAATCGCTCGCTCCCCCCGCCAGGTTTGCTTTGCAAACCTAAACGGCGGGGATCCGTGCCCGCTCGCGATTTTTACGTCCTGCTCGGCACGTCGGCCTCGGGGGCCCCTTCAGCGAAAAGCCGCCTTCTGAAGGACACAAAATATCTTACTTGGGGACCGGGTGGAAGGTAACGATACGAAGGCTTTTGTGAACGGCTAATTGAATTTTTTCGGCATCTTATTGATATGCTTCAAGTGTGCAAGGATTTACGTCGAGCGAATGCAAAAACTGACTGAGGACGCCATATGTCTAGGTTTTGCGGAAAGCAAAACCTATATGGCGGACGAAGGAATTTTTGCAAATGAGCGAGACGTAAACCGTAGCACACGGCGGAAAAATTCTAAGCCGAGAACAAAAGCCTTCGTATCGTGGCAGCTTGCCCGCCGAAGCCTATCTTCTTTGAAACACATTTATTGGCGAAGGCGGGGACCTTAAAATTACATATATAAACAAATTTTAAGGAATTGACTTTTTACGAAATTAAAATATAATATAAATATGATTTACCGATAATTACGAAGGAAATTAAATGTATAGATTCTACGGAGGAGTGCATCCTTCCTCGAATAAGACCCTCACTTCAGATAGACCAATAAAAAGGGCTTTCATTCCGAAGAAAGTGGTGATACCCGTGCACCAGCATACCGGCTCTCCCGCAGAACCGGTAGTGGCAGTCGGTGATACCGTGAAGGCGGGCACCTTGATAGCGAAGGCGACCGGTTTCATATCGAGCCCTGTCCATGCGAGCATCTCGGGCAAGGTCACGAAGATATCCAACTCTCCGACGCCTACCATGGGACGTGTCCTTTCGATAACGATAGAGTCGCAGGACGGGGACCAGGAACTTTCCTTTGAAAGGCCGAAGGACCCGGAGGCGTTTTCTAAAGAAGAACTGATAGAGATAATAAAGAATGCGGGAGTAGTCGGCCTCGGAGGCGCGGCATTTCCCACGCACGTGAAGTTGTCCCCGCCCAAAGATAAAAGAATAGATACCCTCATACTGAACGGGGCAGAGTGCGAACCGTACCTGACCTGCGACCACCGCCTCATGCTGGAGAAAACAAAAGAGATACTGAAGGGGCTTGAGATAATCGCCAAAATTCTCGACGTCAAGGATGTCTGTATAGCGATAGAGGATAATAAGTTGTCGGCGATATATGCGATGGAGAAGGCGCTACGAACGACGCCTGTCCGCCGAAGCCTCGGCGAAGGTGGAAATACCGAACGACGAACGACGAAAGTAATCGCGTTGCATACGAAGTATCCTCAAGGAGCGGAAAAGCAGGTGATAAAGGCGGCCTTGAACCGCGTCGTGCCGGAAGGCGGGCTTCCGATGGATGTGGGCTGCGTCGTCCAGAACGTCGGAACGGTGCTTGCGGTCTATGAAGCCGTCT